>NZ_JABWRZ020000003.1 GCF_014269185.2 Pseudomonas oryzicola | reverse complement strand
CAACTTCCAGGGCCTACTGAACACCCGGAAGTAACAGAGAAAGCGACCTTAGGGTCGCTTTTTTTGTTTCTGCATCCTGAGAGATTTCATCGCTCATGAAATCCTGGGGCCGCAAAGTGCCCCGGCAATTTCAGCAGCAAAGCTCTTCTTCCCGCAAAGTCAGCACTTCAACCCCATCCTCGGTCACCGCCACGGTATGCTCCCACTGCGCCGACAAGCTGTGGTCGCGGGTAATCACTGTCCAGCCATCCTTCAGCGTGCGCGTCCCGCGTCCGCCCTGGTTGATCATCGGTTCGATGGTAAACACCATCCCCGGCTTCAACTTCAGGCCCATCCCGCGCTGGCCGATGTGCAGCACCTCGGGCCCTTCATGCATCTGCTGGCCAATGCCATGCCCGCAGTACTCACGTACGACGCTGTAGCCCGCCGCTTCGGCATGGGTCTGGATGGCATGGCCGATATCGCCCAGCGTAGCCCCTGGGCGTACCTGTTCGATGCCTTTCCAGAGCGCGTCGTAGGTGGTGTCGACCAGGCGCTGTGCCTCATCGCTGATCGACCCGATGCTGTACATCTTTGACGAGTCGGCGATATAGCCGCCTTGTTCCAGGGTGATGTCGACATTGATGATCGAGCCTTCTTTCAGCACTTCATCGACCTTGGGCATGCCATGGCACACCACATGGTCCACCGAGGTGTTGAGCGAATAGGGGAAACCATACTGGCCCTTGCTCGCCGGGCGGGCCTTGAGCGTGCCGACGATGAACGCTTCGGCGCGGTCGTTGATCTGCATGGTGGTCACGCCGGGGCGGATGAAGCTGTCGAGGTCGGCGAACACCTGGGCAAGCAACCGGCCGGCGCGGCGCATCAGGTCGAGTTGAGCGGGAGTCTTGATAATCACCTGGGACATGGGAGGAGGGCAGTGGCTCATGCTGGAATGTGCCCCAGCATAGCGCCACGGGCTGCGGGGTTGCCATCGCATGGTGCACTCCTGTGCAGCCCCCTTCGCGGGTGAACCTGCGCCCACAGGTACATCATTGCCCTCAGGCCTTGTGATATCCCTGTGGGAGCAGGCATGCCCGCGAAAGGGTCGGCACAGCTGGCCCATAAATTGCTGTTTTACCTCATCCAGGGCTATCAACGTCGATAGCCCACAAAACTTCACGACAAAGGCGCCGTGTTGCCCCGCTTGCCCAGCAAGCAGGGGCAGCCGGCGCCTTTTTGCGTTCCCTACAGGAGCCCGCCCATGGCCAACAGCGAAGTACGCAGCGTCTGCCCCTACTGCGGCGTCGGTTGCGGCATCGTCATGAGCGTTGCCGATGGCAAGGTCGGCAAGATCAGCGGCGACAAGCAGCACCCCAGCAACTTCGGCCGCCTGTGTACCAAAGGCCTCACCGCACACTTGCCGCTGACCGCCGCCGGGCGCATGGAGGATGCCTATGTGCGCCAGCAGCGCAGCCAGCAGCCAGCGCGTACCAGCTTCGACCAGGCCATCGCCACGGCCGCTGCGCGCCTGCGTGGCATCATCGACCAGCACGGCCCCGACGCCGTGGCGCTGTACGTGTCCGGGCAGATGTCGCTGGAGGCCCAGTACCTGGCCAACAAGCTGGCCAAGGGCTTTATCCGCACCCGCCACATCGAGTCCAACTCTCGCCTGTGCATGGCCAGCGCCGGCAGCGGCTACAAGCTGTCGCTCGGTGCCGACGGCCCGCCCGGTAGCTACCAGGATTTCGAGCACGCCGACGTATTCCTGGTGATCGGTGCCAACATGGCCGACTGCCATCCGATTCTGTTCCTGCGCCTGCTCGACCGGGTCAAGGCGGGGGCCAAGCTGATCGTCGTCGACCCGCGGCGCAGTGCCACCGCCGACAAGGCCGACCTGTTCCTGCAGGTGCGCCCCGGCAGCGACATGGCCTTGCTCAACGGCCTGCTGCACCTTCTGCTGCATAACGGCCACACCGACCCTGACTTCATTGCCCGCCACACCGAAGGCTGGGACGAACTGCCGACCTTTCTCGATGACTACACCCCTGACCGCGTGGCCGCCATCACCGGGCTGGCCGAGGCCGACATCATCAGGGCCGCCGAATGGATCGGTAGCGCCAGCAACTGGATGAGCTGCTGGACCATGGGCCTGAACCAGAGCATCCATGGCACCTGGCACACCAATGCGATCTGCAACCTGCACCTGGCCACGGGCGCGATCTGCCGCCCGGGCAGCGGCCCGTTCTCGCTGACCGGTCAACCCAATGCCATGGGCGGTCGCGAGATGGGCTACATGGGCCCCGGCCTGCCAGGCCAGCGTTCGACGCTGGTAGCGCAAGACCGCGCCTTCGTCGAGCAAGCGTGGCAACTGGCTCCAGGCAGCCTGCGCAGCGAAAGCAGCGAGGGCACGGTGGCGCTGTTCGAGCAGATGAAAAGCGGCGTGGTCAAGGCCTGCTGGGTCATCTGCAGCAACCCGGTGGCCAGTGTCGCCAACCGCCAGCAGGTGATCGACGGCCTGCGCCAGGCCGAACTGGTGATTACCCAGGATGCCTTCCTCGACACCGAGACCAACCGCTACGCCGACATCCTGCTACCGGCTGCGCTGTGGGCCGAAGGCGAGGGCGTGATGATCAACAGCGAGCGCAACCTCACCCTCATGCCACGCGCCGTCGAACCGCCCGGGCAGAGCCTGCCAGACTGGCAGATCATCACCCGGGTCGCCTGTGCCATGGGCTATGCCGACGCCTTCGACTACCCCGATGCCGAGGCGGTATACGAGGAGATCCGCCGCTTTCACAACCCAACCACCGGCTACGACCTGCGGGGCATCGGCTATGCCGAACTGCGCGAGCAGCCGCACCAGTGGCCCTGCGCCCCGGGCCGTGACAACCCGCGCAGCCCGCTGCGCTATCGCAACGACGGCAGCAGCCAGACGCTGTTGCGCGATGCCCAGGGCGAGTGCCCGGTGTTGGCCTTCCCGACCGCCAGCGGCAAGGCACGCTTCTTCGCCCGGCCTTGGTTGCCGACAGCGGAGCTGCCGGATGCTGATTACCCCCTGGTGCTGAATACTGGCCGCGTGCAACACCAGTGGCACACCCTGACCAAGACCGGCAAGGTAGCGGCGCTGAACAAGCTGGAGCCCGGCCCCTTCGTGGAAATCCACCGTGATGATGCTGCCCGGCTGGGCATCGCCGAAAAGGACCAGGTAGCCATTCGCTCGCGCCGCGGGCGGGCGGTGCTGCCCGCGCGTATCAGTGACCGGGTCATGCCGGGCAACTGCTTTGCCCCGTTCCACTGGAACGACCTGATCGGCGAGCAACTGGCGATCAACGCAGTGACCTGCGATGCGGTCGACCCGCTGTCGCTGCAGCCGGCGTTCAAGCATTGTGCCGTGAACCTGGAGCGGGTTGCCGGTGAGCGCATCGAAGCCCTTGACCTGAACACTGCCAACCCGGAGCCCGTCCGCATGCCGACCGCCACCCTGTCCCGTCTGCTTGGCCTGGACACCCTGCCAGCCCCGGTGCTGGCCGAGGAAGAGCGCCATTACCTGCAAGGCTTCCTGCTGGGCCTGGAGCAGGCCCGCGCCGAGGGCGTGCCCTGCCTGCCGGCCAGTGCGCCGCTGGCCGCCAACCGCCGGCTGTTCGTCGATGGCCTGCTGGCCGGGCTGTTCGCCCAGCCGGCGGTGCTGCCCGATGCGGCGTTGATGGCACCACGGCACCAGGTGCTGTGGGCTTCGCAAACCGGCAACGGCGAACTGTTGGCCGAACGCTGTGCCGAACGCTTGCGCGGTGCCGGCCTCGACGTACAGCTCAGCTGCATGGCAGCGGTCAGCCCGCGCCAGCTGCAGGGCGCCGCCAGCGTGGTGCTGATCGCCAGCACCTTTGGCGATGGCGACGCGCCGGACAGCGCTGCGGCGTTCTGGCACGCCTTGCAGGGCGAGGAGGGCGCCCACTGCGCCGAACTGCCTTTTGCCGTGCTGGCCCTGGGTGACTCCAGTTACGACCAGTTCTGCGGCTTTGGCCGCAAGCTCGACCAACGCCTGGCCGAGCTGGGCGGGCGGCGCCTGCTGCAGCGAGTGGACTGCGAGCCGGACTTCGACGACGCCTTCGCCGCCTGGCTGGATGCGCTGCTGCCCATGCTAGGCAGCGCCGCTGCACCGCCACCGGTCACCGAGCCTGCGCCCGTGGTGACCTACAGTAAGCAGCAACCCTGGGCTGCCACCTTGCTGGAAAACCGCCTGCTGAACGGCCCGGGTGCCACCAAGGAAACCCGTCAACTGGTGTTCGACCTGAGTGGCAGTGGCTTCACCTATGCCGCCGGTGATGCCCTGGGCGTGTGGCCGCGCAACTGTCCCGCACTGGTCGACGAACTGCTGGCGCTGATGCAGCTCGATGGCCAGGCCATGGTCGAGCTGAAAGGCCAGCCCGCCATGCCGCTGACCGAAGCCCTGCAAGCGCACCTGGAAATCGCCAAGGTCACCACCCAACAGTTGCAGGCCTTCGCCGGCAACGCCCCCGACCTGCAGCGCCTGCTGCTGCCCGAGTGCAAGGCCGAGCTGCAGGACTGGTTGTGGGGGCGGCAACTGGTCGATGTGCTGCGCGCCTTCCCCCAGCAGCTGCCGCTGGCCAGCTGGCTGGAGTTGCTCAAGCCGTTGCAGCCGCGCCTGTATTCGATCAGTTCCAGCCCGCTGGCGCACCCGCAGCAGGTGCACCTGACCGTTTCCACGGTGCGCTATGGTGCGCGCAAAGGGGTGTGCTCAAGCTTCCTCGCCGACCGTGCGCAAGCGCTGAAGGTGGCCATCTTCCCGCAGGTGTCGAAGCACTTTCGCCTGCCCGAGGACGACAGCGTGCCGCTGATCATGGTCGGTCCCGGCACCGGCATTGCGCCGTTCAGGGCCTTCCTCGAAGAACGAGAGGCACGTGGGGCGAAAGGGGCCAACTGGCTGTTCTTTGGCGAGCAGTACGCGGCCACCGATTTCTATTACCAGGAGCAGCTGCAGGCCTGGCAGGCTGCAGGGCACTTGCGTCTGGACACCGCGTTTTCACGCGACCAGGCCGAGAAGGTCTATGTGCAGCAGCGCATGCTCGAACAGGGCGCGCAGTTGTGGCAATGGCTGGAGGCGGGCGCGTACTTCTATGTGTGTGGCGATGCGCAGCGCATGGCCAGGGATGTGGATGCGGCGTTGCGGGCCATCGTCGCCGAGCATGGCGGCATGGATGCAGCGGCGGCTGCGGCTCATGTCGAAGCGCTGGGCAGGGCCAAGCGGTATCGGCGGGATGTTTATTGATGTGCTCCAAGATGGGGAGTGATGCACTTGGAATGTGCATTTGCTGTACTGGCTTCTTCGCGGGCTCGCCCGCTCCCACAGGTACTGCACAGCTCTGAATAAACGTGGAGAACCCTGTGGGAGCGGGCGCGCCCGCGAAGAGGCCGGTACTGGAAACAGGGTTGGCACACTCCCTGCTTTACCCTGGTTACAACAAAGCCCGCTGATCAACGGCGATCAACCCGGGCCCCCTACCGTGATGAATACAGGCAAAGGCGCCTGGAGCTTCGGCTCCAGGCGCTTTTTTTTTTGATCGAGGATCGGCTTATGAAGGCAACAGCGAGCAGCGGGCAACGAGAGCGACTGGTCATCGTCGGCAACGGCATGGTCGGCCACCATTGCGTCGAGCAACTGGTCAGCCGCGGCGCCCTGCAGCGCTTCGAAGTGCATGTGTTCGGCGAGGAGCGCCAGCGTGCCTATGACCGCGTGCACCTGTCCGAGTACTTCGCCGGCAGCTGTGCCGAAACCCTGGCCCTGTGCGGGCAGGACTTCTACGGCGCCAACGGTGTGCACCTGCACCTCGGTGAAGCGGTGCTGGAAATCGACCGTGAGCGTGGCGAAGTGGTTACCGCCGAGGGCCGCTACGGCTACGACCAGTTGGTGCTGGCCACGGGTTCCTATCCCTTCGTGCCACCGATCGAAGGTTCCAGCGGCAATGCCCGCCTGGTCTACCGCACCCTCGACGACCTCGACGCCATCCGCGCTGCCGCAGCCAGTGCCCGACGTGGCGTGGTAGTGGGCGGTGGCCTGCTTGGCCTGGAAGCAGCCAACGCCCTCAAGTCGCTGGGCCTGGAAGCCCACGTGGTGGAATTCGCCCCACGGCTGATGCCGGTGCAGCTGGACGGCGAGGGCGGTGCCGCGCTCAAGGCACAGATCGAAGCGCTGGGTGTTGGCGTGCATCTGTCGCGGGCCACTCAGTCGATCAGCGCGGGTCAAGACTACCGCTACCGCATGAACTTCGATGGCGGCGAGCACCTGGAAACCGACCTGATCGTGTTCTCCGCAGGGATCCGCCCACAGGATGCCCTGGGCCGTGCCTGTGGCCTGGACATCGCCGCGCGTGGTGGCGTGGTGATCGACAACCACTGCCGCAGCAGTGACCCACGCATCTTCGCCATCGGCGAGTGCGCCTCGTGGAACGGCAGCGTATTCGGCCTGGTCGCTCCGGGCTACAGCATGGCGCGCAACCTGGCAGCATTGCTGATGGGTGAAGCCGCTGGCGAATTCACCGGAGCCGACATGTCGACCAAACTCAAGCTGCTAGGTGTGGATGTCGGCTCCATCGGCGATGCCCATGGCGCCACTCCGGGCGCACGCAGCTACCGCTTCATCGACGAAGCCAACAGCGCCTATCGCCGGTTGGTGGTGGATGCCAGTGGCAAGCACGTGCTCGGTGCGGTACTGGTCGGCGACAACAGCTACTACGATACCCTGCTGCAATACGCCCAGAACGGCATCGCCCTGCCAGCCGACCCGGCGGCACTGATCCTGCCACAGGGCGGCGGTGCACCGGCCTTGGGTGCTGATGCGCTGCCCGACAGTGCGACCATCTGCTCCTGCCACAACGTCAGCAAAGGCGCGGTCTGCGCCGCCATCGACAGCGGCTGTGGCGACCTTGCCGCAGTCAAGGGTTGCACCAAGGCGGCCACCGGTTGTGGTGGTTGCGCGGCACTGCTCAAGCAGGTATTCGAGCACGAACTGACCGCCCGTGGCGTGGCGGTGGACAAGAGCCTGTGCGAGCACTTCGCCTACACCCGTCAGGAGCTTTACGGGCTGGTGCGGGTAGAGGGTATCCGCACCTTCAACGAACTGCTCGAACGCCACGGCAAGGGCCATGTCGGCTGCGACATCTGCAAGCCGGCGGTGGGCAGCATCCTTGCCTCGTGCTGGAACCAGCCGATCATGGACCCGGCGCTGGTGCCGCTGCAGGACACCAACGACACCTTCATGGCCAACATGCAGAAGAACGGCACCTATTCGGTGGTGCCGCGCATCCCTGGCGGTGAAATCACCCCCGACAAGCTCATCGTGATTGGCCAGGTGGCGAAAAAGTACGACTTGTACACCAAGATCACCGGCGGACAGCGCATCGACCTGTTCGGCGCCCAGTTGCACGAACTGCCGCTGATCTGGGGCGAGCTGATCGAGGCCGGCTTCGAAACCGGCCATGCCTACGGCAAGTCGACCCGCACGGTAAAGTCGTGCGTCGGCAGCACCTGGTGCCGTTATGGTGTGCAGGATAGCGTCGGCATGGCCCTGCGCCTGGAAGACCGCTACAAGGGCCTGCGCAGCCCGCACAAGCTCAAGTTCGCGGTGTCTGGCTGCACCCGCGAATGTGCCGAGGCACAGAGCAAGGACATTGGCGTGATCGCTACCGACAAGGGCTGGAACCTGTACGTGTGCGGCAACGGCGGCATGCGCCCGCGGCACGCCGAACTGTTCGCCACCGACCTTGACGACGAAACCCTGGTGCGCCTGATCGACCGGGTGCTGATGTTCTACATCCGCACTGCCGACAAGCTGCAGCGCACCTCGGTTTGGCGCGAGAACCTGGAAGGCGGGCTGGATTACCTGAAGCAGGTGATCATCGATGACAGCCTGGGCCTGGCCAGCGAGCTGGAAGCGCAGATGCAGCATGTGGTCGACCAGTATGAATGCGAGTGGGCCAACGCCCTCAACGACCCCGAGAAACTCAAGCGCTTCCGCACCTTCGTCAACGACCGCCGCGCCGACCCGGACGTGCACTTCGTGCGCGAACGCGAACAGCGCCGGCCTGCTGCGCCACTGCACCTGATCCCGACCATCGAGGAGGCTGTCTGATGAACTTGTCCAATGCTGCGGTGAAAACCCACGAGAACTGGCAGGTGGTGTGCCAGGCCGATGACCTGGTGGCCGATTCCGGGGTAGTGGTTTGGCTCGACGGGGCTCAGGTGGCGCTGTTCTACCTGCCGGGGCAGGCGCAGCCGCTGTACGCGGTGGACAACCGCGACCCGCGGTCCGGCGCCAACATCATCGGCCGCGGGCTGGTGGGCAGTGTGCAGGGCGAGTTGGTGGTGGCCGCGCCGTTGTACAAGCAGCACTTCAGCCTGGAGAGCGGGGAATGCCTGGAGGATAGCGGGCAGCGCCTGCGGGTGTGGCCGGTGCGCTTGAACGGGGAGGCGGTGGAGTTGGCTGTGGCCTGATATTCATCTGCCGCCTGCACCGGCCTCTTCGCGGGCACGCCCGCTCCCACAGGTACTGCACAGGTCTGGAGAACTGTGGAGATCCCTGTGGGAGCGGGCTCACCCGCGAAAGGGCCGGTACAGGCTATCTGCATGCGGTAAGCTTGCGCCCATGAACCTCGACACCCGCATCAAGTACCGCCACCTGCTGTGCTTTCTGGAGATTGCCCGGCAGGGCAGCCTGGCCAGGGCTGCCGACATCCTGGCAATCAGCCAGCCAGCCATTTCCAAGACGCTCAAGGAGCTCGAGGACCTGCTGGAAACGCGCCTGTTCGCGCGCAGCCACCAGGGCGTCGAGCTGACCCCGGCCGGCACGCGTTTCATGCGCTATGCCGGGCCCAGCGTGCAGGCCCTGCGCGATGGCGTCAGCAGCCTGCGTGGCGAAGCGCGGGCGCCGTCGCAAGTACGCATCGGCGTGCTGTCCACGGTCGAAGGCCTGCTCATGCCCGAAGTGCTGTGCCGCCTGCACCAGCGCCATGAGGCGCTGGTGATCAGTGTGGTCACCGGGGTCAGCGCGCAGCTGCTCGGCCAGTTGCGCCTGGGCGAACTGGAACTGGTGGTCGGGCGCATGACCGACAGCCCGCAGATCCAGGGCCTGTCGTTCGAGCACCTGTACAGCGAGTCGATGAGCCTGGTGGTGCGGCCAGGCCACCCGCTGCTGGCCAGCAAGCCAGTAGAGCGTGGGGAGGTTGGACATTACCCGCTGGTGCTGCCGCCAGCCGGCACCACCATCCGCCAGCATGCCGACAGCCTGTTCGTGCAATGTGGCATCCAGATGCCCGCCCAGCGCCTGGAAACCTTGTCGCTGGCGCTGAGCCGGCGCTACCTGCTGGGCAGCGATGCAGTGTGGGTGGCGCCGCGCGATGCGGTGCTGCTCGACCTGCGTCGCGGCGAGCTGGTCGAACTCGACCTGGGCGTGCGCGAGCCAGGCGGTTCGGTTGGTATCTGTTGCAATGCTGCCTTGCCACAGAGCCTTCCGGGGCAGTGGGTATGCGAAGTACTGCGCGAGGTGGCCGGGCAGTACCGCGAGGGCGCCTACCCTTGAATCTGTTCGCTCAACAGTGCACCCGAGGCGCGTAGCACCCCGGCAACACGGCTGGGTGACAGGCCGAGCTGCGGGTCAGGTGGGCCTGGTCAGCGAAACCATCGGTGAGCGCGGCATCGCTGAGGCTGGCGCCGTGGGCCAGGGCATTGCGCGCCTGTTCGAGCTTCCGCCGGATAATCCATTGCGACAGGGGCAGGCCCATCTGCCGCATGGCGAGAAAGCGCAAGCGTGGGCTGGCCACAGGCCAGCCTGGGTTGGGCAGCGAGCGATGGTCGACAGCGGGCCCGATCAATACCTCCGACGCCGTGAGGGTGCGGTTGCCGAACGCCACGGATATACATGGCGCAGGCCAATGCACAGCCGGATGGCGACATGGGCATGGGCAGCAGTTTGGTCGGTCTTGGCGGAGTAGCCCAGCCAGTAATCCCCGAAGGTTACTGCACCATCCCATCCCCATCTCATCAGGCATCGCTGAAGCCTGTTCCTGATAGCCTGGCCGCGGCGGATGATGGCGTTATGGTATATCTTGTTCGACTGAACAGGTAACGATGCATCTTTCGCATCCAATCATGGCCTCTGTGCTGCGTTCAAGGCTGTGGAACTAATCCATGTCTGTCCGCTCTTATGCCGGTAGCCATCGGTTGGGGACGCCTGATAAGCTCGCGGCTTTACCCTGATTGCCCTTATGGCGCATGAACAAGGAAATCACATGAAACAGCATCGTTTGGCGGCTGCGGTTGCCCTGGTAGGCCTGGTACTGGCTGGCTGTGATCAACAGACCAGCAGCCCCGAGCTGAAGACTCCGGCGCAGAAAGCCTCCTACGGTATCGGCTTGAACATGGGCAAGAGCCTGGCTCAGGAAGGCATGGAAGACCTTGATTCGAAAGCTGTTGCCCTTGGCATCGAAGACGCCGTCGGCAAGAAAGAACAGCGCATCAAGGATGAAGAGCTGGTAGAGGCTTTCACCGCATTGCAGAAGCGCGCAGAAGAACGCCTGGCCAAGGCCAGCGAAGAAGCCGCCTCTGCCGGCAAGAAATTCCTCGAGGAAAACGCCAAGAAGCCAGGTGTGGTCACCACTGCCTCGGGCTTGCAGTATGAAGTGATCAAGAAGGCTGACGGCCCGCAGCCCAAGCCGACCGACGTAGTCACGGTGCACTATGAAGGCAAACTGATCGATGGCAAGGTGTTCGACAGCTCGGTCGAGCGCGGCAGCCCGATCGACCTGCCGGTTAGCGGCGTGATCCCGGGTTGGGTCGAAGGCCTGCAGCTGATGCACGTTGGCGAAAAATACAAGCTGTTCATCCCGGCGGAACTGGCCTACGGCGCACAAAGCCCAAGCCCGCTGATCCCGGCCAACTCGGTGCTGGTATTCGACCTGGAACTGATCGCCATCAAGGACCCGGCCCAGCTGCAAGGCGCCGAGCCGGGCGTCGAAGCTCCTGCCGAAGCCCCCGCCGAAGCTCCTGCCAAGTAATACTGGCTGGTTCTGCGCAAAACGCCCCGTCTCGACGGGGCGTTTTCGTTGGTGCCGGGTGCTTGGACGAACCTGCACCTGCTGATACTGTCCGAGAAATTGTTGCCCGAAGAAGCAGCATGCTTCGACTGCACACCGTTTGCGGTGCACCGTACACAGGGTGTGAAACCACTGTGTAAAAAACGCCCGATCTGACCGGGGCCCTTGCCTGGCAGGCACCTGCGGTCGGAAACGTCGCCCTGTTCACAAGGTTATCCACAATAAATGTGGATAACCCTACCCGCCTGGAGGCTCCATGAGCGCACCTTGGAATTTCGCCCGTTTCCTGCCCTTGGCCGAGCGCCTGCTTAGCCGGGGCCGGTTACCGGCCCTGCTGTTCGCGGTAGCCCGCAAAGGTCCGCGCCTTGGCCAACTGCGTGAAGATGTAAAGTTGTTGCAGTCGCTGTGCCTGGCCTGGTGGCGTGGTGAGTACCGTGCCATCAGTGCCAAGGCCCTGGTGACCATCGTCGCCGGCCTGCTGTATTTCGTCAGCCCTATCGATGCCATCCCGGACTGGCTGCTGGGCGCCGGCTTTCTCGACGACATCGCCGTGCTGGGTTGGGTACTGAAGACCGTGGCAGAGGAACTGGCGCGCTTCAAGGCCTGGCGCGACGGCCAGGCGCCGGAGCGGTTGCGCGTGGTCGAACGCCTGCCGGCCACGCCGGAAGCCTTGCAGCTGGAGCGCAAAACCCAGTGAAACCGGCCTGAGCTGAACCTCACAGATCTCCAGAGTGGGTGATACTGCTGCGGTGAGCTACGTCAGGGAACGGTGCTGGCGGGCTGTTGTTGCGCAAGTGAATAGGGCGCCATGATCGGCGCCCTTCGTTTTCCCGGCTGTAATCAGGATTGGTGATCCCTTGGCTTCATAGGCAGTTGTCATCGCCTTCCTGGATCGGCGCCCCGATACAACGGCTAAATACGTGTTCGAGGTGGCTGTCATCACCTTGGCAAGACCTGATGTTCGCCTCGATCCACTCTTGCTGATCAACCATCCCCCATGTGATTTCAAAGCCTGCGTTCACAATCAGCCACTCGAAAAGGATGCGCTGAGTCCGCCCGTTACCTTCGCGAAACGGGTGGGCCACGTTCAGTGTCCCATAGGATTCAGCAACCGCAACCACTAGCGAATGGCGAGGGTAGCCCTCGAACCACCCCGCATGCGCCATCTTTCGAAACTCCTTTGCGGCTTCGGGCTCGATGCGTTCAGGCACACAGAACTGGCTCTCGCCTTTGCTTATCTTGACCGTGCGGATTTCTCCAGCCCAGCTGTACACGTGGCAAAAAAGATGGCGATGGATTTGTTTCAGAGTGTCGATATCGTAGGGCGGCTGGATAAACTCCAGCTGTGCCGCAGCGGTCTGAGTCAGGTAACGCTCAGCCTCGGCCAAATCGTCAGCATCTTGCAGGTTGAGGAGATTTATCAGGACATCGGTACCCGGGTAGCAGGCCGGGTCCTGATTGACGCCGTATTTATCGACACTCAAGCCTTGACTTGCCGTACAGCTTCGCGCGCGGCAGCACGGTTAGGCAGTTTAGCGTCGCCATCATTCGCTGGGACCGAGAACCCTTCAAGGCGCAGGCTATGCTCGAAGTTCGCTTTGCGGTTCTTGGCGAACCAAGCTTTTTTGGCGCGCAGGCTTAGCTTTTCCATAGGTGGGCACCCTGATGTCATTGAGTAGTATTGTAGCCGACCGTGATGACACCTCCAACAACTGGCCCCTGTTGCCTTGCCCATCTCCCGCTATCGAAGCGCTGACGCCAGAAATCTCTTACAATGAGATATAACAGAAGGGGAGCAGCCCGATTGCCGTTCGCTATTGGCCATCATCGGCGTAGCGAGAGGCAGGATCGGAGCATAGGCCAATTGATAGTTGCCGAAGCCCTCTTGCTAGGCAGGCTGCACGGATTACACGCTGTAATCCTTTCTAGAGGGGTTTGTAATGGGTATTCAGGTCATCAGCCGGGACGGTCAACCCGAGTACGCCGTGGTTCCCTGGGAGCAATACCAGGCGTTGCTCAAGGCCGCGGGGCAGGCGCCTGCCGAGGTGGCTGCGAATGATGTGGGCAGCGCCGCTGCCAATGCACCACTGCCGGCATTCAGTGAGGTTGCGCAGATTCGCCAGGCCAAGGGCATCGCGCCCGAGCAACTGGCGCGTAATGTGGGCGTAAGCCCGGCTTACCTGGCCATGATCGAAGCGGGCGAGCGCCAGCCGGACGCAGCCATCCGCCGCGCCCTGGCCTGGCACCTGGGCGTGGCTGGCTGGAGCGAACCATCATGAGCCAGGTCAGGATCAGCCGTCAGCACTGGGATAACCTGCTGGGCGAGCTTGACCTGGCCCGTCGTCAACGTCACCTGCTGACTTACCGTGCACTGATCGAACGCTTGCAATTGCCTAGCCCGGCCATGCAGACGCTGACCGCCGCGCTGGAGTACCTGGCAGTACTGGATGCCCGCGCCGAACAGCCATTGCGCAGCTCGCTGGTCATCAGCCAGGGTGCCAGCCGCTTGCCGCGTACCGGCTTTTTCGAATGCGTGGAGCGCCTGGGGCGCTTTTCCGGGCCGGTCGACGGCATGGAGGCGGCCTCCTGGCATGCCTCCGAGGTCGTTCGGGTATTCGAATACAGCTATCCCGAAACAGCCTGACGGGTTGCCTGTGCCGGCCCTATCGCCGGCACAGGCAGTGCATACCTGTGAATCAGCCCACAAGCCCTGCCTTCGCTATCCACCACTTGCAAAGCATCCAGGTGCTGGTGGCGACCGAACAATTCCAGCAGTTGCCCGATCGTGGCATTCAGCTGCACCGTAGGCTGTTCGGCCAGCCGTACGCTCGTCGACACCGGTAGTCCCCGACTTTCGCGCACCCCCAACTCCTGCGGCCGCCCCAGCAAATAGCCCTGCACCAGGTCCACACCCATATCGACCAGCACCGCCAGCTCCTCGGCCAACTCGATGCCTTCGGCAATCACCTGCGCCTTCGATGCCCGGGCGATCTGCAGGATCGAACCGACGAATTCGCGCTTGAGC
Organism: Pseudomonas oryzicola; assembly: GCF_014269185.2. Lineage (NCBI taxonomy): Bacteria > Pseudomonadati > Pseudomonadota > Gammaproteobacteria > Pseudomonadales > Pseudomonadaceae > Pseudomonas > Pseudomonas oryzicola. The sequence continues at coordinate 163,349 of NZ_JABWRZ020000003.1, read as the reverse complement.
GGGTCGCGGTGAATGCCGTCGATGAAATGGCGGTCGATCTTCACATATTCCGGGCGCAGTTCCGACCACAGGCGCAAGCTGGAATAGCCTGCCCCGAGGTCGTCGATGGCGATCGAAAAGCCCATGTCACGGTAGTGGTGCAGGGCATTGGAGAGCAACTGGAAGTCGTCGGTCGGGGTATGTTCGGTCAGCTCGATCACCACCCGGCTGGGCGCCAGGCCGACCTGCTCGAGCAGTTTCAGGGGTTGGCCGGACGGGTAGTCCGGCTCCAGCAGCGACTCCGGGGAGACATTCAGAAACAGCAGGCCTTGCAACTGCTGTTCGCTGAACCGGCGGCAGGCCGACTCCCGGCAGGCAGCCTCCAGCTCGGTCAGGCACCCGGCCTGGCGGGCGATGGTAAACAGGTTCAGCGGAGCGTGCAGCGGGCTGTTGGACGGGCCGCGGCTCAGCGCTTCGTGGCCGAACACCCGTTGCTCGCTCAGGCGCATGATCGGCTGGAACAGACTGTGAATGCTGCGTTGAGCCAGGATGGCACTCAAGGCACTGAGCTGTTCGGCGACGGTCATGACGTTTTCCTGAAAATGAAAGGGCCGGACGCTTGCACGTCCGGCCTCCCTATTTCACGACAGCGCGATGACTGTTTGATGACAGGTCGCATTAATTTGCCATCATTGCTGCCTTACTTCTTGGCCACCTTGGTGCTTGCGCTGAGGTAATCGATCAGGATACGACCGGTCTCCGCCAGGTAGGCATCGTCTTCCGGCTTGGTGTTTTCATCCTCGGCCGGCAAGGCGTCCTCGTCCTCTTTTTTCAGCTCTTTCAGCGGTTCTTCACCCTTGGCCTTGCGGCGGATGTTTTCCAGCGCCAACTGCTTGGCCTCGATTTCATCATGGCGCGCGCGGCGGTCCTGCTCGTTGAGGCTGACGGTTTTCTCGTTCAGCAGCTTCTGGGTCAGGGCCAGGCGATCGCGGATGTAGGTGAACTCCGCGTCCTTGTCGCTGCGCGCTTCATGCTGCGCCTTAAGCTGGGCCAGGAACGGCTTGAACGGGTCGGCCGCCGGTTTGACCACCGGACGAATGGTGTCCCACGGCATGGCTTCGGGCAGAGCGCTTTCGCCGATTTCCTTGGTGTCGATGATCGACGGGTAGTCGATGTCCGGCAGTACACCCTGATGCTGGGTGCTCTGCCCGGAAACCCGGTAGAACTTGGCCAGGGTCAGCTTCAGCTCGCCATGGTTGAGCGGCTGGATGGTCTGCACGGTGCCTTTGCCGAAGGTCTGGCCACCGATGATCAGCGCACGGTGGTAGTCCTGCATGGCACCGGCGAAGATCTCCGAAGCCGAAGCCGACAGGCGGTTGACCAGCAGTGCCAATGGGCCCTTGTAGAAGGCACCGGGGTTTTCGTCTTCCAGCACGTCCACACGGCCGTCGCTGTTGCGCACCAGCACGGTCGGGCCTTTCTCGATGAACAGGCTGGTCAGCTCGGTGGCTTCCTGCAACGAGCCGCCGCCGTTGTTACGCAGGTCGATGACTACGCCGTCGACTTTTTCCTTCTGCAGTTCGGTGAGCAGTTTCTTCACGTCACGCGTGGTGCTCTTGTACTCCGGGTCACCGGCGCGGTAGGCCTTGAAGTCGAGGTAGAAGGCCGGGATCTCGATGATGCCCAGCTTGTAGTCACGCCCGTCCTGCTTGAGCTTGAGCACCGACTTCTTCGCCGCCTGCTCTTCGAGCTTCACGGCCTCGCGGGTGATCGACACGATCTTGCTGGTCTGGTCGCTAGGTGCGTTGCTGGCCGGGATGATCTCCAGGCGCACCACCGAACCTTTCGGGCCGCGGATCAGCTTGACCACTTCGTCCAGGCGCCAGCCGACCACGTCGACCATTTCCTTGTTGCCCTGGGCCACGCCGATGATCTTGTCGGCCGGGGCCACCTGCTTGGTCTTGGCCGCCGGGCCTGCCGGCACCAGGCGCACGATCTTGACCTGGTCGTTGTCGCTTTGCAGCACAGCGCCGATACCTTCGAGCGACAGGCTCATGTTGATGTCGAAGTTTTCCGCGTTGTCAGGCGACAGGTAGTTGGTATGCGGGTCGTAGGACTGGGCGAAGGTATTGATATAGGCCTGGAAGATGTCCTCGGCACGGGTCTGGTCCAGGCGCGCCAGCTGGTTCTTGTAGCGCTTGGTCAGGGTTTCCTGGATCTGCTTGGGTTCCTTGCCGGCGATCTTCTGGCGCAGCACCTCGTCTTTCACACGCTTGCGCCACAGCTCGTCGAGCGCGGCCTGGTCCTTCAGCCACGGGGCGTCCTTGCGGTCGATCAGCAAGTTTTCCTTGGTGTTGAAGTCGATCTTGTCCACGCCCTTGTCCAGCTCGGCCAGGGCGAAGTCCAGACGCTGCTTGACGCGGTCCAGGTAGCGTTTGTAGATGGTGAAGCCCGGGTCCAGGTTGCCGCTCTTGAGGAAATCGTCGAATTGCGTTTTCCATTTGTCGAATTCGGCGATGTCGGCAGCGGTGAAGTAGCTGCGCGCCGGGTCCAGCAACTTGATGTAGCTGTCATAGATGATGGCCGAACGGGCGTCGTCCAGTGGCGGCTTGCTGTAGTGGTGGCGCTTGAGCAATTCCACCACGTTGAGGCTGGCGACGATCTCGTCACGGTCCGGCTGCAGGCTGTCCCACTTGTTGGCGGCCGCCGCATTGCCGCCGAGCGTGAGGCTGCCCAGGCCGATCATCAGCGCCAGGGCGGTGCTTGGGAGGAAATGCTTCATGCTGATTCGACGTGGAGGCAATTGATCACGCATAGTAGGCCGTCTTTTCCGTTCGCCGGTTGCGAAAAACCGGACGCATACTGCAAAAAGCCTGGGACATAGCAATCCCAGGCTCGGTCATATGATTCAACTATGGAGGCACTGTGAAGGCATTGCAAGGCGTTGACGGACATGTGGCCTGGGTCGAGGCCGAACGCCCGGCCTGTGACGCGGGCCAAGTGCGCATTCGCGTGGCTGCTGCGGGGCTGAACCGCGCCGATCTGCTGCAGATGAAAGGTTTGTACCCACCACCGCCAGGCGCCAGACCGTACATGGGCCTGGAGTGTGCCGGAGTGATCGCAGAGGTGGGGGCAGGCGCCGACTGGCGGGTGGGTGACCGGGTGTGCGCGCTGCTGGCCAGCGGCGCCATGGCCGAGGAAGTGGTGGTGGATGCCCGCCACGTGCTGCCGGTGCCCGAAGGCCTGAGCCTGCTTGAAGCGGCGGCGTTGCCGGAGGTGTATGCCACTGCCTGGTTGAACATCTTCCAGCTGGGTCGCGTGAAAGCTGGCGAGAAGGTGCTGGTGCACGCTGGCGCCAGCGGCGTTGGCTCGGCCGCCATCCAGCTGTGCAAGGCGTTCGGCAGCCCGGTGTGGGTCAGCGTCGGTTCCCAGGACCGCCTGGCCTACTGCGAGGCGCTGGGTGCCGCCGGTGGTGTGGTGCGTAACGAAAACCTGGAAGCGCTGGAAGGTTTTGGCCCGTTCGACGTGATTCTCGACCCGGTGGGCGCCAGCTACGGCGAGCTCAACCTCAAGTTGCTGGCGCGTGACGGGCGCTGGGTGATCATCGGCCTGATGGGCGGGCGCAAGTTCGAGCTGGACCTGGCACAGGTACTGGGCAAGCGCCTGGAGATTACCGGTTCCACGCTGCGCAACCGCGATGACGGCTTCAAGGCAGAGCTGCTGCGCGAGTTGCAGCAGCAGGTGTGGCCGCTGTTTGCCGAAGGGCGCCTGTCGCCACAGTTGGTCGATACCTACCCGGTGGAGTTCGCCCAGGCGGCCTATGCCGAGCTGGAGAGCAACCAGGTGTCGGGCAAGCTGGTGATGGTGATCGACTCTAGCCTGGTGTAAGCAGGCCTGGCCCTTTCGCGGGCACGCCCGCTCCCACAGGGACTCCACAATATTCAAGTCTGTGGTGACTCCTGTGGCAGCGGGCGTGCCCGCGAAGAGGCCCACACAAATCTTCAGCTCCAGCTCAGAATCGGCCAGCCATTGATCTCGGCATGCTCCCGCAACACCGCATCCGGGTTCACCACATGCGGGTGATCCACCTTCAGCAACAGCGGCAAATCGTTGCGCGAGTCGGAATAGAAACTTGCCCCCTCCAGGTTCTCCTGTTCCTGATCCAGCCATTCCAGCAACCGGGTGATCTTGCCCTCGCGGTAAGTCAGCACCCCATGGGTCTTGCCAGTATATGTCCCATTCACCGCCTCCAGCTCGATCGCCAGGTACTCGTCCACCCCCAGGCGCGCTGCAATCGGCCCGACCAGGTGCGTGCCCGAAGCCGAAATGATCAGGATGCGGTCGCCGCGCTTGCGGTGCTCGGCAATGCAGCGGCAGGCGTCGCCATAGATGATCGGCTCGATCACTTTCTCCACCCACGGCTCGACCAGGTGCTGGAGCTCTTCCAGGGTGCGCCCGGCAATCGGTTCCAGGCTGAAGGCCATGTACTCCTCCATCCTCAGGTGGCCTCTGCCATAGGCCTCCATCAGTTCATGGTCACGGCGCAGGAAGGCCTTGCCGTCGACCCAGCCCAGCCGGGCCATCTGCTCGCTCCACAGCGACGCGCAGTCGCCGTTGATCAGGGTTTCGTCCAGATCGAAAATTGCCAGTGCCATGGGTACTCTCCTTAGGCCACTTCCCGTAGCGCCGTGGGGTCGATCGACAGGCTTACCCGCTGCCCGTCCGCGTGCAGGTCGGCCGCCGAGCGGTTGAGCACGTCGACCACCAGTTCCACCTCGCGCACCCGGACCCGGTAGCGAATCACGTTGCCCAGCAGGCTGTGGCTGCGCACTTCGGCGTCCAGTGCGCCGTCGCGGCCCAGGGTGATCGATTCCGGGCGGATTGCCAGGCGGCTGGCCACCGGGCGCTGCAGCAGGCGGCTGGCGCTGTCGGCGTCGAGCAGGTTGTAGTTGCCGATGAAGCCGGCGGCAAACAGGTCCACCGGCGCAGTGTAGAGGGTTTCGGCGTCGCCACTCTGGACGATGCGCCCCTGGTTCATCAGGAAGATGCGGTCGGACATCGTCAGCGCTTCTTCCTGGTCGTGGGTGACAAAGATGGTGGTCAGGCCCAGTTCACGCTGGATGGCGCGAATCTGCTCGCGCAGATGCTTGCGAATGCGCGCATCCAGCGCCGACAGCGGCTCGTCGAGCAGCAACAGGCGTGGCCGGGTCACCAGCGAGCGGGCCAGGGCCACGCGCTGGCACTGGCCACCGGACAACTGGTGCGGGTAGCGCCCGGCGAAGTTGCCCAGCTCTACCAGCTCCAGCGCCTCGCGTACCCTGGCCTGGCTTTCATCGGCCTTGATCTTCTGCATGCGCAGGCCGAAGGCCACGTTCTGCTCCACGGTCATGTTGGGGAACAGCGCGTAGCTCTGGAACACCATGCCGATGCCGCGTTTTTGCGGGCTCAGCGGCACGATGTCGTGGCCGTCGAGCAGGATCTGCCCGCTGTCCACCGGGGTCAGCCCGGCGATGCAGCGCAGCAGCGTCGACTTGCCGCACCCGGACGGGCCGAGCAGGGTGACGAACTCGCCGCGTTCGATGTGGCAGTCGATGTTCTCGAACACCGGGCTGCCGGCGTAGCTCTTGTGCAGTTTCTGTACGCTGACGAAGCTCATGTCAGGTCTTGTCCTTGTTCAGGCGGTTGGCGACCCAGGTCAGTACCAGCACGAAGGCGAAGTACGAGATCACCAGCGCGCTGTTGAAATGGCCGCTGCTGTTACGCATGTTGTTCAGGTATACCTGCAAGGTTTCGTAGCGGGTGCCGACCAGCAGGTTGGCAAACACGAATTCGCCGAACAGGAACGAGAACGACAGCAGCAGGGCTACCATCAGGCCCTTGCGCAGGTTGGGCAGCACCACCAGCAGCGCCGCCTGCCAGGTGCTGGCACCGAGCAGTTGGGCGGCGTCCATCAGGTCGCGCAGGTTGATCGCCTGCAGGTTGTTGGTGATGGCCCGGTACATGAACGGCAGGGCGATGGTGAAATAGCAGCCGATCAGGATCCAGGGCGTGCCGACCATCGCCATGGGCCCGCTGCCGTACAGCTGCAGCAACCCCACCGACGACACCACCGGCGGTACCGCGAACGGCAGCAGGATGAGGATGTTCATCAGCGCGTCGAGCCTGGGGAAGTGGTAGTGCACCACGAACAGCAGCGGCAGGATCAGCACCACCGACAGCAGCAGTGCGCCGATGCACACCAGCAATGACTGGGCAAAGGCGGCCAGGAAGCGTGGCTCGCTCCACAGCGCGAGGTACCACTTGAAGGTCAGCCCGCTGGGCAGCAGGCTGGCCGACCAGCTGGTGGCCAGCGAGTAGAGCAGGGTGCCGGCCAGAGGCAACAGCAGGATGAGGAACAGCAGGTAGACCACGGCGCGGTGGTACCAGCCGCCGGAACGGGTGTCAGCGTGCATGGTAGCTCCTTTTCAGCAGCCATTGATGCACCACCGTGACCAGCGTCATCAGCCCTACCAGGACCATGGCCAGGGCGCTGGCCAGGTTGGGGTCGAGGCTGATGTCCCCGGCCACCAGGCCAGCGATGCGGATCGGCAGTACGTTGAAATTGCCGGTGGTCAGCGCGTACACGGTGGCGTAGGCACCGAGGGCATTGGCCAGCAGGATGACGAAGGTGCCCAGCAGTGCCGGGGTCAGCACCGGCAGGCCGATGTGCCGCCAGAATTGCCAGTGGCTGGCACCCAGCAGCGCGGCGGACTCGCGCCAGTCTTCACGCAGGGCGTCGAACGCCGGGTACAGCAGCAGCACGCCAAGCGGGATCTGGAAGTAGGTGTACACCAGGATCAGCCCGCTCTTGGAGTAGATGCTGAAATCTTCCAGCAGGCCGGCCTGCTTCAGCAGCAAGGTCAACGCGCCGTTGAAGCCGAGCAGGATGATGAAGGCGAAGGCCAGCGGCACCCCGGCGAAGTTGCTGGTCATGTTGGCGAAGGCGCTGACGAAGTCGCGCAGCTTCGAGTCCACCTGGCGTAGCGAGTAGGCGCCGAGGGTGGCAATGACGATACCGAACAGGCTCGACCAGAAGCTGATCTCCAGGCTGCGTTGCAGGGCCTGCAGGTAGAACTTCGAGGCGAACACCTTGCTGAAGTTGTCCACGCCCCAGCCCGCTTCCGATTGCAGGCTGTTGATCGCCACCCAGGCCAGCGGGGCGATCTGGAAGATGACGAAGAACACGGCGAACGGTAGCAGGCAGAGCAGGGCCAGGTAGCGGCCACGGTTGCTGCTGCGCTTGGATGCAATCACTTCAGCAACTCCCGGCAGACGCTCTTGTCATGTGGCGCGCCAAGCAGCTCGCAGATTGTCCCGCACAGCTCGGTCTGCAGCGGTTTGGCTGCCGGGTCCAGGCTGAAGGCATCGCCGAAGACGAACAGCGGTACTTCGCGCTCCTCGGCGAGCAGGCCGTTGTGCGAGCGGTCGTTGTTCATGCCGTGGTCGGCGGTGACCAGCACCTGGTAACCCTCTGCGAGCCAGCCCGGCAAGTAGTCAGCCAGCAGGATGTCTGCGCTGCGTGCGGCATTGCGGTACTGGCTGCTGTCCAGGCCGTGATGGTGGCCGACATCGTCGATGCTCATCGGGTGCACCAGCAGGAAGTTGGGGGTATGACGACGGCGCAGGTATTCGCCATCGGCCAGCAGGTGCGAATCGGGGTAGCGGTCGTCCCAGTAGAACAGCCCGTGCTGGATCGGCAGCTTGGGTGCGTGGGTATGGCGGTCGCGCTGTGGGTCGAAGGGCGAGCGGTTGTACAGCTCGCTTATCCAGTGGTAGGCCGCCGCGGCAGTGCCCAGGTTGGCTTCGCGGGCGTAGTGGAACACGCTGCGCTGGCTGGACAGGCGGCTGACCTTGTTGTGCACGATGCCGCTGTCGATCGGCGGTACGCCGGTGAGTATGCACTCGTACAGCGGCCGTGACAGCGATGGCAGCTCGCATTCCACGCGGTACAGCGCGGCGCGGTCGGCCTCGACATAGGCATGCAGATGGCCCATGGCATGGTGGGCGACCTGATAGTTGAGGCCGTCGAGCAGGACCAGGATGACGTTGTGTTGCATGGTGACTCCAGTCAAAAACCGCGTTGGCTTCTTTGCGGGCTTGCCCGCTCCCACAGGGCTCTGCGCCAGCCTTGAGGTGTGCGCTGTACCTGTGGGAGCGGGTCTCCCGCGAAAGGGCCCGCCCAGGTGCCAGATAAACCAGCCCCTTACTCCATCTCGATGATCACCTGCTCCTGCCACATCTGCGGCAGCTTCTTCGAGGTCGCTTCCCACGCTTCGGCATTCTTGATCGGCTGCGCCGCCTTGTACTGCTCGTTGGGCAGCAGCTTGGCCTGGACATCGTCCGGCAGCTTCAGGTGCTCGGCACGGATCGGTCGCGCATGCCCTTTGGCCAGGTTGATCTGCCCGGCATCGCTGAAGATGTATTCACGCGTCAGCTTGGCTGCATTGGGGTGCTTGGCATACTTGTTGATGATGGTGGTATAGCCGGAGATCACCGAGCCGTCCGACGGGATCAACACTTCGAAACGCTTGGGGTCGATCTGTTCGCGGTAACTCAGGCCGTTGAAGTCCCATACCACGCCGACCTCAACCTCGCCCTTCTCCAGCGTCTGGATGGTCGGGTTGGCCAGCGACAGGCGCTTCTGCTGGGCCAGCTTGGTGAACAGCTGCAAGCCCGGCGCGACGTTGCTCTCGTCGCCCTTGTAGGCGATGGCGGCGGCCAGCACGCCGTTGGCGGCCTGGGCGGCAGTACCGACATCGCCGATGGCGACCTTGTACTTGCCTTTTTCCAGGTCATGCCAGGTTTTCGGGCGCTCGCTTTCCTTGACCAAATCCTTGTTGATGATGAAGGCGATGGTGCCGGTATAGGCCAGTGCCCAGTGGCCGTCCTTGTCCTTGGCCCACGCCGGTACCTGGTCCCAGGTGCTGGGTTTGTAGGGCTGGCTCACGCCCTTGGTCACGGCGATCGGGCCGAACGCGGCGCCTACGTCGCCGATGTCGGCGCTGGCGTTGTCCTTCTCGGCTTCGAACTTGGCAATCTCCTGGGCCGAGCTCATGTCGGTGTCGCTGTGCTTGAGGCCGTACTTGCTGGCCAGGTCTTCCCAGGTGCCTTTCCAGTTGGCCCAGGCATCGGGCATGCCCACGCTGTTGACGTTACCTTCCTTGCGGGCCGCGTCTTCCAGGGCCTTGAGGTCGGTTCCGGCGGCCATGGCCGTGGTGCACAGGGCGATGGTCGAACCGAGCAGTGACGCCATGAAGAACTTTTTCATCCGAAGCTCCTTTGGGTGAGTGCCTTTGCGAATCGTTGTTATGAACAAAGTCGTTGCCTGAGACCCTTGGTCTAGGTCAGCAAACCTTGAGCCAAGGTAGGCTGCTTGCGTGACAATTTGATGTAGGGCAATACCCTTGCAGGTATAAGCGGGTTCCTGGCATTACAGCGTAGACCATGCTCAGTCCCCGGTTTTGCGGGGCTGGCCCGATTCTGGCAATGTGCCTGGTGCGGCTTTGTCACAGGATGTTCATCAGCCCTGCCTAGGCTTGCACTATTCTCCAGGTGCCCCGTCATGGGGCTGGACTAGTCCAGATAGGTAACTTTTGATGCAGTCGATGCCACCGCGAGCGGTAACAGCCATCTGTCATGCCCTGCAGGAGCAGATCGAGCACGGCCTGTTGGCGCCGGGCGGCAAGCTGCCGGCTGAACGCAGGCTCAGCGAGGTGTTCGACACCACACGCATCACCCTGCGTGAAGCGTTGGTGCAGCTGGAAGCCCAGGGGCTGATCTACCGCGAAGAGCGGCGCGGCTGGTTTGTTGCGCCCGAGCGCCTGACCTACGACCTGATCCAGCGTAGCCACTTCCACGCCATGGTGCGTGACCAAGGGCGGGTGGCGAGTACCGAATTGCTGTCCGCGCGGCTGCAGCCGGCCTCGGCCGCCATTTGCGCACGCTTGCAGTTGCCGGCATTGTCCAGTGTGGTGCGCATATGCCGGTTGCGGCGGATCGACGGGCGAGCGGTGCTGTATGCCGAGCACTACCTCAATCCGCGTTATTTCCCGGCGATCCTCGAACAGGACCTGGCCCAGTCGCTGACCGAGATCTATGGGCGGGTGTATGGCATCCAGTATGGGCAGGTGTGCTTCGAGATCTGGCCGACGGCGTTGCCGGTGGAGGCGGCCAGTGCGTTGAAAGTGTCGGCGGGCAGCCCCGGGTTGCATATCACCCGGGTCAACAGCGACCAGCATGGAAACCTGATCGACTGCGACCTGGAGTATTGGCGGCATGATGCCATCCGCATTCGTGCCCAGGCCGGGTGAGCAGGGTACCTGGTGTCGCGATGGGGCACGAAGCGGCCCTAGTTCGATGCGGTGCTACCCTCTGCCATCCCGCCACCCCCGGCCGTCACCACCTGCACCGACAGGCGCGGCGTCGCCAGGTCCAGCCCGGCCTCGTCCAGCTGCCGTTTCAATGCCAGGTTGAATGCCCGCGACACCTCCCACTGCTTGATCGGCGCGGTCTTGAACCGCGCCCGCAGGATCGCCGACCCCGACTCGAAGCTCTCCACGCCCTGCAGTTCCAGTGGCGACCAGATGTTGCGGCGCATCAGCGGGTCGTTGCGCAGCTTCTGCCCCACCTCGCGAACCAGGCTGATCGCCTGGTCGATGTTCATGCTGTACGGGATCGCCACGCGGAAGATCGCGTAGCCGAACTCGCGCGAGTAGTTCTTGATGCTCTTGATCTCGCTGAACGGGATGGTATGCACGATGCCGTCGATATCGCGCAGGCGTACGGTACGGATGGTCAGCCCTTCGACCGTGCCCAGGTGGCCGCCGACATCCACGTAGTCATCGATGGCCAGCGAGTCTTCGATAATGATGAACAGCCCGGTGATCAGGTCGGCCACCAGCGATTGCGCGCCAAAACCGATGGCCAGGCCGATCACCCCGGCACCGGCCAGCAGCGGGGTGACGTTCATGCCCATGTTGGCCAGGGCGACGATGACCGCGATGATGAAAATGACCACGAACATCACGTTGCGGATCAACGGCATCATGGTTTGCGCACGGGCGTTGGCCAGGCCTCGGCGCGAACGCACCAGGGCGTGGTGCACGGTGGTGTCGGCGAGGATCCATACCAGCCAGGCGACGATCAGCGTGCCGGCCAGGCCGAGCAGGCGCAGGCTTATGTCGTGGCCTTCGCCTTCGGCGAAGCTGATCATCGACAGGCCCCACACGCGCAGGCCCAGTTCGATGAACACCAGCCAGATGAACAGGTGCACCAGCAGGTAGGCAAAATTGCGCAGGCGTTCGGCGTACACCGCCTGGCGCTTGGTGGCCCGCTTGGGGTTGGCGGCATGGCGGCGCACCAGGCCGTTGAGCACCATGCACACCACTACCAGCACGGTGCACATCAGCGACTGGCGCAGGGCAGTGCTGGTGTCGCCGGCAGAAACGAAGGTGGCGAACAGCGAGATGGCCACCAGGATCAGCGCCGGCACGAACCAGAAGCTGCCGAGGATTTCGATGGTGTCGCTGAGGGTGCGCCGGGTCAGGCGCCGTGACAGCGGCTGGTTGCGGATCAGATGGGCAATGGGCCGGCGAAAGCGCAGGATGAACAGCCCGGTGCACAGCGCCGCAATCACATTGGCCAAGGTCGCCAGGGCATGCGCCAGGTGGGTGCCGAGGGCGACCGTCAGGCGTGGGTCGCTCATCGCCTCGCCAAACGCGGCGAAACTGCCGATCAGCCACAGTGGGCGGAATGCCTGGTGGCGCAGGATGTACAGGGCGCGGTGGCGGTGCGGGCCGTCGAGCAGCGAAAAGGCGATCACGCAGATCGCCGAGAAGCAGGTGCCCACCACCAACGCATAGGCCAGCACCATGGCCAGCGATTTGCCCAGCGACGGCGGCAGCACGAAGCTCAGGTACACGGTAAACACCAGCGCCACCAGCCACGGGCCCAGTTTGCGCAGGGCAAAGCGCACCAGGTCCCAGGTGCGGGGATGCTGCGGCAGCTCCTCGCTCAAGCCAAAGCGCAGGCGTACCCGGTGGCCGACCCAGTTGAAAGCATAGGCCAGCACGCTCCATACGGCGATGACTGCAGCGAAGCCGAACAGGATAGCCGGCCACTGGTGCACCGGCACCACCAGCTCGGCCAGTTCGGCCTGGGCCTGTTCGATTTCCGCAGCCCAACGGTGGAACGGGCTGGCATCGCCGCTGAACTGTTTTTCGAGATCATGCAGGGCGCCGCCGATCAGGCCGAGCACGCCTTGTTCGACGTTGGGTTGCGATTGTTGGGTGGCATCGCGCAGCTTTTTCAGGTCGGCCAGCAGCTTGGCCCGCTGCTGGTCGTTTTCCAGGTTCTTGATCACCTCGTCCAGCGACTTGCCCAGCGGTTCGGTGGCTTCCGCTTGGGCTGGCGCGCTACCGCCAAGCAGGCCCGGCAGGCCGGCGGCTTGTACTGGAGGGATGAACAGCAACAGCAGCAGGAACAGGCAACGCAGGAAGGCGGGCACGGGTAAAACTACCTCAGGTCAAACGATTGACCGAGTGTAGAGGTTTATGACGGCAGCTGCTCCAGGATCTTCCAGCAGGTGAGGCCGAAGATGCCCAGTGTGCCGACCCACATCATTACCACGCCGAGGTTGCGCTCGCGCAGGCTGAAGCCGACGGTCAGCAGCAACAGGAACAGGAACACCGGCACGAACAAGGAAAGGAACGGGGACATGGCAGTGGTCCTTCTGCGATGACAGGGTTGTATATGAAGCATAGCTCGAGGCTGGCACGGGGGGCTGATCTGCGTCACGGAATATTTATGATGTTTGGAGTTTGATTGACTTGAAGTTGTAGTGGGTTTTTCCTACGCACTAGTCAGACCACTTTCCTACATAGAAAATTTGGGTGGGGCCGATACAGATTTCACCACGGAACGCGTGGGGATTGTAGAGGAATAGCTATGTTTGGAAATAAAGGGGCTGGTAGCGCACTGTTCGCCTTGTGTGCAGTAATGGTGAGCGTGAGTGCCCAAGCGGCTAATAATGTTGCAACGGTTATTGTTGATAACAAGACCGCCGCAGTAGCCACGTTCACATATGAGCATTTGACAGGCAGTGCGAGCCCGATGTTTGCAGAGGTTTCGCCAGCAAATACTGGGACATTCCGGGTCACCAGCTACGCTGACTCGGTCTCTGGCATGCGCTTCGTTTATACATCGGGCAGTAAAAAATGCCGGTTTTCGGTATCGCACAGCGCGCCGCCGCCAAGCTATATACCGAGCTGGAAGAAAGATGCTGCCTCAATAGGTTCAACTCGGGCTAGTTGCACGGTAAAAATAGAAAAGATCTCCGCACAAATGCCGTATGACTATACGGTTCGCTTCACTATTCAGTAAACCGCCTAGGGCACCTCATAGAGGTGCCCTCTGAACTAGAGGGTTATCCATGAAACTGGCTCCCATCGCTTCTGCCCCGCTGATGCGTCAACCTGTTGATTCTCGATCTGCTGAGTCTAAGCCTGAGGCTTTGCCAGAACGGCGAGGTCAAGTCAGCTTGTCGACAGAGGCCTTGGCCGCGGCCAACGATAAAAATGAAGTTTGGGCACTCCATGCTCGTACCTATGGAGCGGGGGGGCTTGGGAATCAAGTTGGAAATGAATACCGTGCCTTAGGTGAAGAGAACTTCAAGCGGATTCAACCGCCTGTGCACTACGGCCCAGCAGAAGCCGAACGTTTTGGCAAAACGCTTGAGTATCTAGCGTCGATTGAGAAACTGACTGATGTCGAGATGGAGTTTGACAAAAATCCATTCTGGGGCATGCGGCGAGATGACTTGGCGGCAATCGAAATTGATGAGCAAAACTATACGAAAGAAGAGCGCTATGCGGCTTCACGTGCCAAATACAATATGGATCGACTCTACTTCTCAAGGCTCATAGAGTATGCGAACAACACGGGAGATGACCGTCCCTTGATCAAGGGTTACCTCGAGTTCCTCGACAGCATCACCCCCGTCGAACGCCTTAACTACCCAACTGACGAGCGTGACAAAGTTGCCGCCCGGCTCGCGCGTGCCGAAAGAGAGCAGGGCAGCCTCCCCGAAAATTTCTCGCTGTGGAAATACATCAACTGGGACCCCAAAGGCCGCCTCAACCTGGAAGCCCTGCTTGACCCGTCGAAAACAGAGCCCGCCCCGGCACTCGAGGCGGGCCCTGCCGAGGATCACGGCAGTTCGCGGCTGCGGTAGAACGCCGTCAGTACCTTCACCAGGTGCGCCAGGTCATGGCTGCCGCACAGTTCGCGAATCGAGTGCATGGCAAAGGTCGGCAGGCCGATATCCACCGTACGTACGCCCAGGTGGCTGGCGGTGATCGGGCCGATGGTCGAGCCGCAGCCCATGTCGCTGCGCACCACGAAGCTCTGCACCGGCACTTCCTCGGCCATGCACAGGTGGCGGAAGAACCCGGCGGTTTCGCTGTTGGTGGCGTAGCGCTGGTTGTTGTTGACCTTGATCACCGGCCCGGCATTGAGCTTGGGCCCGTGGTTGCCGTCATGCTTGTCGGCGTAGTTGGGGTGCACGCCGTGGGCGTTGTCGGCCGACACCATCAGCGAGCGCTGGATGGTGCGCACGTAGGCATCGCCATCCGGCAGCAGGCGCTGCAGGGTTTGCTCCAGCATCGGGCCGTCGGCGCCGCAGGCCGAGCAGCTGCCCACTTCTTCGTGGTCGTTGCACACCAGCACGCAGGTTTCATCGCTGTCCGCAGCCAGCAGGGCCTGCAGGCCGGCGTAGCACGACAACAGGTTGTCCAGGCGGGCGCCGGCGATGAAGTCACCGTTGAGGCCGACCAGCGCGGCATCCTGGGTGTCGTAGAAGCTCAGCTCGTAATCCAGCACCACGTCGGCGATCAGTTCATGCTCGCGGGCCAGCTGCTCGGTGAGCAGGGCGCGGAAGTCGATGCGCTCGTCACCGGCCACCTGGGCCAGGATCGGCGGCAGTTCGTTCTGCGGGTTGATCGCCCAGCCTTCGTTGGCGGTGCGGTTGAGGTGGATGGCCAGGTTGGGGATGATCGCGATCGGCAGCTTGAAGTCGATCAACTGGCTTTCGACCTTGCCGTCACGGCGGTAGGTGACCCGGCCAGCCAGCGACAGGTCGCGGTCGAACCATGGCGCCAGCAGCGCGCCGCCATACACTTCGACGCCCAGTTGCAGGAAACCCTGGCGCTGCAGCTCGGGCTGCGGTTTGACCCGCAGGCACGGGCTGTCGGTGTGCGCGCCGACCATGCGGATGCCGTTCAGCAGCGGCGCTTGCTTGCCCAGCTTGATGGCGATGATCGACGAGTCGTTACGGGTGAGGTAGTAGCGGCCGCCAGGCACGGTGGCCCAGCTGTCGCGTTCGTCCAGGCGCTGGTAGCCGGCAGCTTCCAGGCGCTGGGCCAGGCTGGCGGTGGCGTGGAAGGGCGTAGGGGAGGCCTTGAGGAAGTCGATCAGGCCAGAATTCAGTGCGTCGCGCATAGCTCACTCCAGACAGCAGTGGCGCGAGTTTAGCGTATTGGGTCGACAATTTGTGTCTGCCTCTTCGCGGCTAAAGCCGCTCCCACAAGGACCGCACCGCTTTCAAGGGCCGTGCAGTACCTGTGGGAGCGGCTTTAGCCGCGAAGAGGCCGGTAAAGGCGATACAAGATCAGAACGGCGCCGGGCACTCGAACTTCATCCGCGCCCCGGAAACCGGGTGGGTAAAGCTCAGCATCGACGCATGCAGGCACAGCCGCTCATGGGCCGCCAGCGCCTCGGGGTTGGCATACAGGCGGTCGCCCAGCAGCGGGTGCCCGATCGACAGCATGTGCACGCGCAACTGGTGCGAGCGCCCGGTAATCGGCGTCAGCTCGACCCGGCAATGATTGCCACAGCGCTCGATGATGCGCCAGAACGTCAACGCGTGCTTGCCCAGCTCGTGGTCTACCACATGGCGCGGCTTGGTCGGCGGGTCGTAGCGCAGTGGCAGGTCGATGCTGCCGCTGTCCAGTGCCGGCTGGCCCCAGCACAGTGCGGTGTAGGCCTTTTCGGTTTCGCGATCATGGAACTGGCGCGACAGCTCACGGTGGCTGTCGGCATCGCGGGCCAGCAGGATGATGCCGGAGGTTTCCCAGTCCAGGCGGTGCACGATCAGCGCATCGGGGTAGCCGTTTTCCTGCAGGCGGGTGATCAGGCAGTCCTTGTTGTCCTCGGCACGGCCCGGTACCGACAGCAGCAGGGTCGGTTTGTTGATCACCAGGATGGCGTCGTCTTGGTGCAGGATCTGGATGTTGGACAGCGGCATTGCTTGGTCTCGGTTGAATCGGGGAAAACCATTGGGGCCGCTTTGCCGCCCATCGCCGGCAAGCCAGCTCCCACAGGTACAGCGCGAACCCTGTGGGAGCTGGCTTGCCGGCGATGGGCGGCAAAGCAGCCCCGATGATCCAGGCCTGGTCGCGAAATCAGCGATCCGGCAAGGTAATGTTCAGCTCCAGAATCGAGCAGCTGCCCTGGTTTTCCAGTTCGATATGCACGTCGTCGTTGCCGATGTTCACATACTTGCGGATTACTTCCAGCAGTTCCTTCTGCAGCGCTGGCAGGTAGTCCGGCTCGCTGCGTTGCCCGCGCTCGTGCGCCACGATGATCTGTAGACGCTCTTTCGCTACCGACGCGCTGGTCTGTTTCTGTCTGCCACGAAAGAAGTCAAAAAGGTTCATGGTTTACTTGCCTCCAAACAGGCGCGCGAAGAATCCTTGCTTCGGCACTTCGATGAACCGCAGGGGCTTCTCTTTGCCCAGCAGACGGTCGACGGTATCGCTATAGGCCTGGCCGGCATCGCTCTGGTCGTCGAGGATGACCGGGATACCCTGGTTGGAAGCCTTCAGCACGGCCTGGGATTCGGGGATCACGCCCTTGAGCTTGATCGCCAGGATCTCTTCGACGTCGGCGATGCTCAACATTTCGCCCTTTTCCACGCGCTCCGGGTGGTAGCGGGTGATCAGCAGGTGTTCCTTGATCGGCTCTTCGCCGTTCTCGGAGCGGCGCGACTTGCTCGACAGGATACCCAGCATGCGGTCGGAGTCACGTACCGAGGAAACCTCGGGGTTGGTCACCACGATGGCTTCGTCGGCGAAGTACATGGCCAGGTGCGCACCTTTCTCGATGCCGGCCGGCGAGTCGCAGATGACGAAGTCGAAGTCTTTCTTCAGCTCCATCAGCACCTTTTCCACGCCTTCCTGGGTCAGCGCGTCCTTGTCACGGGTCTGGCTGGCCGCCAGCACGTACAGGTTCTCCAGGCGCTTGTCCTTGATCAGGGCCTGCTGCAGGTTGGCTTCGCCGTTGACCACGTTGACGAAGTCGTACACCACGCGGCGTTCGCAGCCCATGATCAGGTCGAGGTTACGCAGGCCTACGTCGAAGTCGACAATGACGGTCTTGTGGCCACGCAGTGCGAGGCCGGTACCAATGGCGGCGCTGGTGGTGGTCTTGCCCACACCCCCCTTGCCGGAAGTAACCACGAGAATCTTGGCCAAGGTGTTTCACCCCTAAAATAATCGGGACGCAAGTCCCTGCAAAAATACAAATAATTGGCAACGACAAAAAAGTTGCACTAAAAATGCTGGCAAGTATCCGTTAAAGACGGGTGATGTTCAACACGTCGCCAGACAGGCTGACTTGCACGCCAGTGCCCCACAGCGGGTCGCGGCGCAGGTCTTCGCAAACCTTGTACTGGCCGGCGATGGAAACCATTTCGGCGGTCATCTGCTGGCAGAAGATACGCGCCTTGGTATTGCCCTTGATGCCGGCCAGGGCGCGGCCGCGCATGGCGCCGTACACATGGATATTGCCATCGGCCAGAAGTTCCGCCCCCGGGCTGACCGAGGCGGTCACCACCAGGTCGCCGCCCTGGGCGTAGATCTGCTGGCCGCCACGCACCGGCGCGGTGATGATGCGGGTCGGGCGCACCTCGGGTTCGAGGATCGGCGGCGGCACCGGGGCCGGCTCGGGCTTCTTCACCTCGGGCTCGGGCTCCAGCGGCCGTTCGCGGGCACCGGACGGCGGCAGCACCGGCAGGTCGATGGCAATGGCGGCGGCAATGTCCTCGATACGGCTGGCGCGGATGGCCAGGGTGCGCAGGCCGTGGTGGCGGCAGATCCGCATCAAGCCAGGCAGGTCGATTGCGCCCACGTCGGCCGGCAGCTTGTCCAGCGCCAGCACCAGCGGCGTGTTGCTGAAGAAGTTCGGTGCCTGGGCGACTTTGGCCGCCAGCTGGCGGTCAAGGGCCTCAAGGTCATTGCGCGCCAGTTCCAGCACGGTAATGGCAAGCATGCTGCCCTTGAGCTGGAACACGGAGGCGGAGTCGGGTGTGTGGTTTGGGCTCATGGTCTGCATAGACGGCTTGTTGCGAAAAAAGTGCCCTGACTTATAACGATAAGACCGGTTGCCCGCAACATGCGCTGATCCGTTGTAGAATGCGCGGCCTTTGTCTTTCCGGAAGCTTCAATGGAACGTCCGCGTTTTCGTCCCTATTTCCTTCACCCGCGTTTCTGGGGCCTGTGGCTGGGCCTGGGTCTGCTGTGGCTGGTGGTCCAGCTGCCGTATCGGCTCCTGTTGAAGGTCGGTGCCGCGCTGGGGGCGGTGATGTACCGCTTTGCCGGTGAACGGCGGCGCATTGCCGCGCGCAACCTGGAGCTGTGCTTCCCGGAGCTGTCGGTCGACGAGCGGCAGCGTCTGCTCAAGGCCAATTTCGCTTCCACCGGCATCGCCTTCTTCGAAATGGCCATGAGCTGGTGGTGGCCGAAAGCACGCCTGGCGCGCCTGGCGCATGTCGAAGGGCTGGAGCACCTGCAGGCCGCCGAGCAGGCGGGGCAGGGCGCCATCCTGATGGCGGTGCACTTCACCACGCTGGAAATCGGCGCCGCGCTGCTGGGCCAGCAGCACACTATCGACGGTATGTACCGTGAACATGGCAACCCGTTGTTCGATTTCATTCAGCGCAGCGGCCGCGAGCGGCATAACCTCGACTCGCTGGCCGTGGAGCGCGAGGATGTGCGCGGCATGCTCAAGCTGCTGCGTTCGGGCCGGGCGATCTGGTACGCACCGGACCAGGACTACGGCGCCAAGCAGAGCATCTTCGTGCCGCTGTTCGGCATCCCGGCAGCGACGGTGACCGCCACCACCAAATTCGCCCGCCTGGGCAAGGCGCAGGTGATCCCGTTCACCCAGAAGCGCCTGGAGGATGGCAGCGGCTATCGTCTGGTGATACACCCGCCGCTGGCAGACTTCCCCGGCGAAAGCGAAGAGGCCGACTGTTTGCGCATCAACCAGTGGGTCGAGCGCGTGTTGCGTGAATGCCCCGAGCAGTACCTGTGGGCGCACCGGCGCTTCAAGTCGCGGCCCGAAGGGGCACCGCGGCTATATGACAAGAAAAACCGCTGAGCCTGCTTTGCCTGTGCCGGCCTATTCGCGGGTAAACCCGCTCCCACAGGTTCTGCACAGGCCTTGAAAGCTGTGCAATACCTGTGGGAGCGGGTTTAGCCGCGAAAGGGCCGGCGCTGACAGCACATCAACTCCAGGAAGGACTCGTATGGCCCCACCCCCGGTAACCGGTCTTATCCTTTCTGGCGGCGGCGCCCGTGCCGCCTACCAGGTCGGCGTGCTGGCCGGCATCGCCGAGCTGTTGCCGGCCGGCGCACATAACCCGTTCCCGGTCATCGTCGGTACCTCTGCCGGCGCCATCAACGCCGTGACCCTGGCCAGCGGCGCCACCCACTTCCATGACACCGTGCAGAAGCTCACGGCGTTCTGGCAGAACTTCCGCAGCCACCTGGTCATCCGCAGCGACTGGCCTGGCGTGGTCCGCCAGGCCAGTCGCTTCGTTGCCCACAACCTGCTGGGCCTGGGCCGCCCGGGGCCGGTGGCGTTGCTCGACAGCAGCCCACTGCGCAACCTTCTGCAGTCGCACCTGAACCTGGACGGGATCGCGCATTCCCTGGCTGCCGAACAATTGCGGGCCGTCGCGGTGACCGCATTCGGCTATGAGTCCGGCCAGGCGGTGACCTTCTATCAGGGCCGCGGCACCATCGAGGCCTGGTTGCGTCACCGCCGCATCGGCATGCCGGCGCCTCTGACCATCGAGCATCTGCTGGCCAGCGCAGCTATCCCGTTGCTGTTCGCTCCGGTGCAGCTTGGCGATGAGTATTACGGTGACGGCGCGGTACGCCAGTCGGCGCCGATCAGCCCGGCCCTGCACCTGGGCGCCAGCCGCGTTCTGGTGGTCGGGGTCAGCGGCAACCCGCAGCGGCCAGCGCCGCCATTGCCAACCCAGCGCATATTCAGCGGGCAGCAGCCGAGCCTGGCGCAGATTGGCGGGCACATGCTCAACAGCACATTCATCGACAGCCTGGAAGACGACATCGAACTGCTGCAGCGTCTCAACCACCTGAGCCGGCTGTTGCCGGCGCATCTCGATGCCCGGCGCCTGGGGCTTGCGCCCATCGACGTGCTGGTGGTGGCGCCCAGCCAGCCGCTGGACGAGATCGCCGCACGCCACCGGCGCGAGTTGCCAGCGGCGTTGCGCTTGTTCCTGCGCGGGCCGGGGGCTACCCGGACCAGTGGTGCAGGGGTGTTGAGTTACCTGCTGTTCGAGGCCAGCTATTGCAGCGAGCTGATCGAACTGGGGCGCAGGGATGCCTTGGCCAAGAAGCGCGAGCTGTGCCAGTTCCTCGGTATCTGATGTTGCCGGTTCTGGCCCCATCGCCGGGACAGGGGGTTATTCGGCTATCTGCAGCTTGCGCGCCTGGGTATACACATACCGCACTTTCTCGTACTCGAACGGCGAGTTGAGCTGGCCGTAGCGGAAGTTGGTGGTATAGCGCTTGTCCACCACGCGCAGGGCAAAGATTTCCGGGTGGTCGCTGCTGGCTTCGGCCACGTTCAGGTAGTTGATCGCCTGCTCGCCCGCATAGTCCACCACCAGCCCGGTGGTATCGCGCAGGTTCGACGGCCCCAGCACCGGCAGCATCAGGTACGGGCCATCCGGCACCCCATAGAAGCCCAGGGTCTGGCCAAAGTCCTCGCTCTGGCGCGGCAGGCCCATCCTGGTCGCAGGGTCCCACAGCCCACCCACGCCGATGATGGTGTTGAACATCAGCCGCGCGGTGATCTCCGCCGAGCGCTTGGCCTTGAGCTGCAACACGCTGTTGAACAGGTTCGGCACATCGCCCAGGTTGTTGAAGAAGTTGCTCACGCCGGTACGCACGAAGCGCGGCGTGACGTACTGGTAACCGCTGACCAGCGGCAGCAGTACCCACTGGTCGAGGCGGTAGTTGAAGTGGTAGATGCGCCGGTTGATCGACTCCAGCGGGTCGTACACGTTCAGCGCCTCCAGGGTGGAGCGCTCGAACTCGCGCTGATCCAGCCCGGGGTTGAATTTCAATTCGCGCAGCGGATCGGTAAAACCATCGGCTTCCGGCGTCAGCGGCGCGGCGGTGACCTGCGGGTCGGCCTCGATCACGCTGGCCCGCGGGGCGGTCTCGGCAGCCAGGGCATGGCCGGCGGCGAACAGGGCAGTGGCGAAGAGGAGTTTGTTAACCACGGAAGAACTCCAGCATGGCGTCACTGTTGACGCGGTAATTGAGGTTGCCGCAATGGCCGCCGTGGGGGTAAAGGGTCAGGCGGTCGCCGAACACCTTGCGCAGGAAGCCGATGTCGCCCGGGCCGAGGATGACGTCGTCGGCGTTGTGCATCACGGCGATCTTGTCGCTGCTGCGCAGGTAGTCTTCGAGGGCATACAGGCTCACCTGGTTGACCAGTTGCAGGATGCTGTTGCCGTCGGTGCGGGCGCGCCACATGGGGATGACCTGCTCGGTCATGTAGCAATCGAAGTCGCACTGCAGCGCGCGCTTGAAGAACGGCGTGAGGCTGCTGCCCTCGGTGATCGGGAACTTCGGCGGAATGATCAGGCCGCGGCGGTTGATCAGGTCGGAGGTAAAGGCGATGTCGGCTGCGGAAAAGCGGAACGACGTGCCGATCAGCATGGCCATCTGTTCGTTGGACAGGTGCTGGCGCGACTGCTGGAAGTCGTACAACAGCGCCTCATTGAGGTCGATGTAGCCCTTTTCCTGGAAGTAGCGGGTCAGCTTGGCCAGCATCAACTCATAGAATGTGGTACTGCGATCGATGCCCTTGACCTGGGTTTGCACCAGTTTGTCGAGGTTGTTGATCGAGGTGTACAGGTTGACCGGTGGGTTCAGCAGCAGTACACGCTTGAAGTTGAAGCTGCGGCGGGTTTCATCCAGGTGGCTGACAAAGGCGGCATCCAGTGCCCCCAGGCTGTAGCCGGTGAGATAGAACTCGCTGACCGGCAGGCGCGGGTGCTGGGCACGCACTGCCTGCATCACCCGGTACAGGTCTTCGGCGTCTTCCTGGCTGACGCCAGGGGTGGCGAAGCGTGAAGCGGCGCTCATGAAGTCGTAGCTGGTGGGCGAGGACAGCTGCACCACATGGAAGCCGGCCTGGTAGAACAGCTTCTTCAGGTATTCGTTGATGCTGCTGGTATAGGGGGCGCCAGTGCCGGCGATGATGAAGATCAGTGGCGCTTCACGGTCCTGGCGGGCCAGGCGGTACTTGAGCTTTTTCACGGCCCAGAAATTGTCGGGCAGGCTGAACTCACGGTCCGGGCGCAGGTTGAGGCTGTAGTCGGACTGGCTGATTTCGTCATCGCCGGGCAGGGTGGGGCGCTGTTCCGGCGGCGTGGTGGCGATGGTTGCTTCGAACGGGTTGGTCAAGGGGTAGCCATAGCTGGCGGCGTCGATATCCCGCGCCGAAGCGGCCACAGCCAGGAGCAGGCCGCCAAGCAAGGCAGCGAGGCGCAAAGATCGAAGCATGTAATCCCCCAAAAGAACGCAAGGTCGTGCAGTATGCAGGCTAGGACCACAGCGGGCTGGGCAAAGTTGCCAGCTGTGGTGGCCTTTTGTGTGCTTGTTATCTGCAACATAGTTGCAGGGATGTGATTTTGCCTTACAAGCGGGCATCAGCGATCATGCACGCTTTCGATTACCGCTATTGGAGAACCGGATGTCTCGTTCGCTGCCGGCTGCGCTGCTGGTGCTGTGTCTGGGGCTGTGGCTCGCGGCCAGCTATGGCGTGCGCTACGGGCTGATGGAAGATGGCCGGTGGGTGGGTTTGTGCACGGCGCCGGCGGCCTACTGGCAATGTGAGGTGCGGTCGTTGCTGGGCTTGGGCATCCACTACCAGGTACTGGCCTGGTGCGGATTGGGGCTGGCGCTGCTGGCACAGCTTGTCGGCCGCCGTGGTGGCTGGTGGCTCGCGCTGCTGGCGCTGGTTTTCGCGGTGCCGGCGCTGGTGCTTTATACCGCCAGCATTGCGGTGTTTGCGCTGGTGCTGGCGGGGTTGCGGTTGGTGCGAAACGCTGGGGCTACGCCGTCCCTGTAGAGCGGCCTTGCGTCGCGATGGGCCGCCCTTGCAGGGGCATCTGGTCAGGCCTTGCGAGTAAACCGCAAGCTCCGCCACAACGCCGTAGTCATCAGCACACTGACCAGCGCCCACAGCCATGCCTGCTGGTTCTCCAGCCCTTCGACGAACAGCTGCGGCGCCACCCCGGCACCCATGATGAGCGCCAGCAATGCCACTTCCGCCCGTCGCGCCGGTACTGGCCACAGCGCAAACACCAGCGCCGGCAAGGCCAGCGCCGCGCTCGGAAAGCTGCGATAGCGTGGGTCGAACACCATTGCCAGCATGCTCACAGCAGCGGCAAAGCCCGCCGCCAGCAACAGCCAGCCCGCCCGTGCCTGCAGCCAGGCGAACAGCCGTTCGCGCCAGCCGGCCCGCCGTGCCAGGGCCAGCACGGCATGGGCCAGCACCAGCAGGTTCAGCGCCGCCAGCAATGACGCCCACAGCCATTCCCCGGCAAACCGCGCATGGGTGCGCATCAGCTCGCCCCACAGCCCCAGGCAACCTGCGCCAAACGCCGCCAGCAGCGGCAGCAACAGCGCCGCTGCCGGTGTAGCGGGGCGCCCGGCAAGCATCAGCATGGCCGCCGCCAACAGCACACTGGCCAGCCACCACTGCGGCCAGTGCGACAGATTGCTCACCGGCCCTTCGAGCACGCCCTTGTCCTGCCGGTCGGCATCGTAAAGCCCCCAATAGCCGCCGACCGCCCCTTCGTTGGCACGCTTCCAGGGCTGGTCGAAAGCCTCGATCAGGTTGTAATGCCAACCGTTGCTTTCCGCCATGGCGACGAAGCCGCGAATGAAGCGCGCCTCGTTGACCCGGCTCGGTACCGCTGTCTCGCGCTGGCGGCCTTCGCTGGGCCAGCCGGTTTCGCCGATCAGGATGTCCTTGGGCGCGAAACGCGTGCCGAATACCCGGCGCACATCGGCGACGTGGGCCAACGCTTGATCGATGCCACGCGGGTCGTCCTCCCAGTACGGCAGCAGGTGGATGGTCAGAAAATCCACTGCCGGCGCCACTTGCGGGTGCTGCAGCCAGAACTCCCACACATCGGCGTAGGTCACCGGCACCTTCACCTGGCTTTTCACCCGGGCGATCAACGTGGCCAGCTGTGCGCCAGTTACCTCCTTGCGCAGCAGCGTCTCGTTGCCGACGATCACCGCACTGACCACGTCGGGGTTGGCGTTGGCGGCAGCGATCAGCAGCTCGATTTCCTTCTCGGTGTCGGCCGGGTGGGCGTTGACCCAGGCGCCGAGCATCACCTTCAGCCCATGTTTGCGAGCCAGCGCCGGGATTGCCTCGAGACCGGTCTGGGAATAGGTGCGGATGCACTGAAAGCGCTCGGCGAGCAATGCCAGGTCGGCATCCATGCGTGCCGGGCGCAGGCGGAATGGGCGGTCATAGGGCGACTGATCCTTGTCGAACGGGGTGTACGAGGCGCATTGCAACTTGTGCGTCGGGCTGGCGGCATCGGGCAGTTGTACCGGCTTGCCGAGCCCGTACCAGAGCCCTCCCAGGCCCAGCAGGGCGAGCAGGCAGGCAAGCAGGTACAAAGGCAATAGTAGACGGGCAAAGCGGGGCATCGGGCGGTCCATCGTCAGGTGCAAAAGGCTAGATAGTAGCCTGACGCCAAACCTTTGGCATGCAAGGATCGCGCAGATCGGCGCTGAGGGATGGCGCTAATGGCATAGTGCTGTCGCATATGGGCGGGTACAGGTCGCACGTGGAGCAGGTCGCCTCATGTGGCAGGAAGATGATGCAATCTCCTAGACCTGACGAGGGGATGCTTTGATGGCTGCTTTGAAAAAAATGCGACGTTTCCTGGGGGTGGGCACCGCCCTGGTAATGGCCATGAGCGCTGCACAGGCAATGGCTAAAGAAGTAAGCATTGGTTACGTGGATGGTTGGGCCGACAGCGTGGCGACCACCAACGTGGCCGCCGAAGTAATCAAGCAGAAGCTCGGCTACGACGTCAAACTGCAGGCTGTGGCCACCGGGATCATGTGGCAGGGCGTGGCCACCGGCAAGCTCGATGCCATGTTGTCCGCCTGGTTGCCGGTGACCCATGGCGAATACTGGGCCAAGAACAAGGACAACGTGGTCGACTACGGCCCTAACTTCAAGGACGCCAAGATCGGCCTGATCGTCCCTGAGTATGTCAAGGCGGTGAGCATCGCCGACCTCAAGACCGACGACAGCTTCAAGCAGAAGATCGTCGGCATCGACGCCGGCTCCGGCGTGATGCTGAAGACCGAGCAGGCCATCAAGGACTACGACCTGACCGGTTACAAGCTGCAGGCCAGCTCCGGTGCGGCGATGACGGCAGAACTGGGCCGCGCCTACAACAAGCAGCAGTCGATCGCGGTGACCGGCTGGGTACCGCACTGGATGTTCGCCAAGTGGAAGTTGAAGTTCCTCGAGGACCCGAAAGGCGTGTACGGCGCGGCTGAAACCGTGAACAGCATCGGCAGCAAGGAGCTGGCGACCAAGGCACCGGAAGTGGCGGAGTTCCTGAAGAAATTCAGCTGGCAGTCGAAGGACGAGATTGGCGAGGTGATGCTGGCGATCCAGGAAGGGGCCAAGCCTGAAGCGGCGGCCAAGGACTGGGTGGCCAAGCACCCTGAACGCGTGAAGGAGTGGACCGGCAAGTAACAACCCGTCAGGGCCAGTTTTGCTGCTTCGCGGGCACGCCCGCTCCCCCAGGAACTGCACCGACTTCAAGGGCAGCGAAAATCCTGTGGGAGCGGGCGTGCCCGCGAATGGGCCTTCACTTTGTTACGAAACTGGTAAAACACCGTTGCATCTAAGACTAAGGTCGTCTGGTTGGCGTCCGGCAGCCGCATAAAGTAGGTGTCGTGGGTTCCACCCCTATCTGTGCTGCTAGGACAAAAACAATGAACGACAGCATTTACCTCTCGATTCAAAACAGCCCTCGTTTCAAGGAGCTGGTCTCCAAACGCGAACGGTTCGCCTGGATTCTCTCGGCGATCATGCTCGGCCTGTACTGCGCCTTCATCCTCCTGATTGCCTATGGTCCCCAGCTGCTGGGCGCCAAGCTCAGCCCTGAGTCATCGATCACCTGGGGCATTCCCCTGGGCGTCGGCCTGATCGTCTCGGCATTCGTGCTGACCGCCATCTACGTCCGCCGCGCCAACGGCGAGTTCGATGAGCTGAACAAGGCCATCCTGAAGGAGGCGCAACAATGATTCGTCATGCCAAAACCCTGGCCGTACTGGCCTGCGGCGTCTTTGCACCCGCCGTGTGGGCCGCCGATGCCCTGACCGGCGAGGTGCAGAAACAACCGCTGAACGTTTCCGCCATCGCCATGTTCGTGGCCTTCGTCGCCTTCACCCTGGGCATCACCTACTGGGCCTCCAAGCGCAACAAGTCGGCCTCTGACTACTACGCCGCCGGTGGCAAGATCACGGGCTTCCAGAACGGCCTGGCGATTGCCGGTGACTACATGTCGGCGGCCTCGTTCCTGGGCATCTCCGCACTGGTGTTCACCTCGGGCTACGATGGCCTGATCTACTCGATCGGCTTCCTGGTCGGCTGGCCGATCATCCTGTTCCTGATCGCCGAACGCCTGCGCAACCTTGGCAAGTACACCTTCGCCGACGTGGCCTCGTACCGCCTCGGGCAGAAGGAAATCCGCACCCTGTCGGCCTCCGGTTCGCTGGTGGTGGTAGCGTTCTACCTGATCGCCCAGATGGTCGGTGCCGGCAAGCTGATCGAGCTGCTGTTCGGCCTGGACTACCACGTGGCGGTAGTCCTGGTGGGTATCCTGATGTGCCTGTACGTGCTGTTCGGCGGCATGCTGGCCACCACCTGGGTACAGATCATCAAGGCGGTGCTGTTGCTGTCCGGGGCCAGCTTCATGGCGCTGATGGTGATGAAGCACGTGGGCTTCGACTTCAACACGCTGTTCTCCGAAGCGATCAAGGTGCATACCAAGGGCGAAGCGATCATGAGCCCGGGCGGCCTGGTCAAGGACCCGATCTCGGCCTTCTCGCTGGGCCTGGCGCTGATGTTCGGTACCGCCGGCCTGCCGCATATCCTGATGCGTTTCTTCACCGTCGGTGACGCCAAGGAAGCGCGCAAGAGTGTGCTGTATGCCACCGGTTTCATCGGCTACTTCTACATCCTGACCTTCATCATCGGCTTTGGCGCCATCCTGCTGGTCAGCACCAACCCGGCCTTCAAGGATGCTGCAGGCGCCCTGCTGGGTGGCAACAACATGGCAGCGGTGCACCTGGCCAATGCCGTAGGTGGCAGCGTGTTCCTCGGCTTCATCTCGGCGGTGGCCTTCGCCACCATCCTGGCGGTGGTTGCCGGCCTGACCCTGGCGGGTGCCTCGGCGGTGTCCCACGACCTGTACGCCAGTGTATGGCGCAAGGGCAAGGCCAACGACAAGGACGAGATCCGCGTGTCGAAGATCACCACCGTCGCCCTGGGCGTGCTGGCGATCGGCCTGGGCATCCTGTTCGAGAAGCAGAACATTGCCTTCATGGTCGGCCTGGCGTTCTCGATTGCCGCCAGCTGCAACTTCCCGGTACTGCTGCTTTCGATGTACTGGAAGAAGCTGACTACCCGCGGTGCCATGATCGGCGGCTGGCTGGGCCTGGTGAGTGCAGTGACGCTGATGATCCTCGGCCCGACCATCTGGGTACAGATCCTCGGCCACGAAAAACCGATCTACCCGTACGAGTATCCGGCGCTGTTCTCGATGCTGATCGCCTTCATCGGTATCTGGTTCTTCTCGATTACCGACAAGTCCAAGGCTGCTGAAGACGAACGTGCGCTGTTCTTCCCGCAATTCGTGCGTTCGCAGACTGGCCTGGGGGCATCGGGCGCTGTTTCGCACTGATTCTCATGGCACAGAAAAAACCGCGCTTCGGCGCGGTTTTTTCATCTCTGCAGCGCTAGATCATGCCTAGCAACAACAGCACCAGCAGGATCACCAGCACCACGCCGATGATGCCGGACGGGCCATAGCCCCAACTGCGTGAATGGGGGAAGACCGGTAAGCCACCAATCAACAGCAGAATCAGGATGATGATCAGAATCGTGGTCATGACGGAGTCCTTGCGTGGTTGAGGGTCAAGGGCCTCGGACTGCTGGCCTCTTGTAAATTGGGACCGACGCCGCTTGGGAAAGATTCCATTGGCGTACGGGTAGCGCTGACCACGGATGCATGCTGCCCCATTCACTACCCTGATGAACCCTGCTGTTGCCCAGGCCCTTGTTTAGACTCCATTGACCCCTCATGCAAACAAGGCCAGCCACCATGCAAAACCGCATCATGATTACCGGCGCCGGGTCCGGCCTCGGTCGCGAGATCGCCCTGCGCTGGGCGCGCGAGGGCTGGCGCCTGGCGCTGGCCGACGTCAACGAAGCCGGCCTGCGCGACACCCTGGAAGGCGTGCGCAAGGTCGGCGGCGACGGCTTCGTCCAGCGCTGCGACGTGCGCGACTACAGCCAGCTCACCGCCCTGGCCCAGGCCTGCAGCGAGCAGTTCGGCGGTATCGATGTGATCGTCAACAATGCCGGTGTCGCTTCGGGCGGTTTTTTCGCCGAACTGTCGCTGGAAGACTGGGACTGGCAGATCGCGGTCAACCTGATGGGCGTGGTCAAGGGCTGCAAGGCTTTCCTGCCGCTGCTGGAACGCAGCAAGGGGCGCATCATCAACATCGCCTCCATGGCCGCGCTGATGCAGGGCCCGGGCATGAGCAACTACAACGTGGCCAAGGCCGGCGTGCTGGCGCTGTCGGAGAGCCTGCTGGTGGAACTGCGCCAGCTCGAGGTTGCGGTGCATGTGGTGTGCCCGTCGTTTTTCCAGACCAACCTGCTGGATTCGTTCCGCGGGCCGAACCCGGCGATGAAGGCGCAGGTGGGCAAATTGCTGCAAGGCTCGCCGATCAATGCGGTGGAAATTGCCGATTACATCCATCAGCAGGTCAGCGCTGGCGAGTTTCTGATTTTGCCCCACGAGGCCGGGCGCCAGGCTTGGCAACTGAAGCGCCAGGCGCCCGAGCGGCTGTATGACGAGATGGCCGACATGGCGGCGAAAATGCGCACCAAAGCCCATTCACGATGATTGATCTGTAAGGAAAATTACCTAGAAATGTAGGTTGCTTCTGAATCGCGGCGGAACTATTGAGTAGCCAAATGCCAGCAAGGCAGGCTCCGGTTTTCCCTTTCGCTGGAGGACTGGAGCATGTTGGTAATAGGGCGCGAAGTGGGGCAGGTCATCATGATTGGCGATGACATTCGGCTCATGGTGGTGGAAACGCGGGACGGAATGGTGCGCTTTGGCGTGGATGCACCGCGCGAAGTGCCGGTGCATCGGGCCGAGGTGTACAAGCGCATCAAGGAGGCCAAGCCAAGCAAAGCCTGATGTCGCCTGCCCTGGCCTGCTAGTCGAGCAACTCGCGCGGCACATCATGCCTGGCCAGCAACTGGCACTGCTGGCTTTCCGGGTCGAACAGGATGAACGCCTGGCCCTTGGCCAGGGCCTGGCGCACCCGTAGTACACGGGTTTCCAGCGGGGTATCGTCGCCGTTGTCGGTGCCGTCGCGGGTGACGAAGTCTTCGATCAGGCGGGTCAGGGTTTCGGCTTGCAGTTGGTCGTAAGGGATCAGCATGGCGGGCGGAGCCTTGGGAATTGATGGGGGCATGCTACGCGAAACATTTGCCCTTTGGGGACTGCGTTGCGGCCCGATCGCCGACAACGCAACCCTCACGGCCTCAAGCCTTGTTGCCCACCAGGCTGTCCACCGCCGGTACCCGCGTATCACTTTCCATCTGCGCGTCATGCTCCAGCTGATGGCTGAAGCGCTCCAGTGACGTACTGGCCGGCTGCGAGTCACTGGCAAATACTGGCGGGCTGAGCAGGTACGCCGACAGCAACCGGCTCAGCGCCGCCAGGCTATCGATGTGCGTGCGTTCGTAGCCATGGGTGGCGTCGCAACCGAACGCCACCAGCGCGGTGCGAATGTCGTGCCCGGCCGTCACCGCCGAGTGGGCATCGCTGAAGTAATAGCGGAACAGGTCGCGGCGCACCGGCAGGTCGTGGTCGCCGGCCAGTTTCAGCAAATGCCGCGACAGGTGGTAGTCGTAAGGCCCCGACGAGTCCTGCATGGCCACGCTCACGGCATGCTCGCTGGAGGCCTGGCCGGGCGCCACCGGGGCGATGTCGATACCGACGAATTCGCTGACGTCCCAGGGCAGTGCCCCGGCGGCACCCGAGCCGGTTTCCTCGGTGATGGTGAACAGCGGGTGGCAGTCGATCAGTGGCTGGCGGCCGCTTTCCATTACCGCTTTCAGTGCCGCCAGCAGCGCGGCCACACCGGCCTTGTCGTCCAGGTGGCGGGCGCTGATGTGGCCGCTCTCGGTGAATTCGGGCAGCGGGTCGAAGGCGACGAAGTCACCGATGCTCACGCCCAGCGCCTCGCAATCGGCGCGCGTGGCGCAGTAGGCGTCCAGGCGCACCTCTACATGCTCCCAGCTGATCGGCATCTGGTCGATGGCGGTGTTGAAGGCGTGCCCGCTGGCCATCAGCGGCAGCACGCTGCCACGAAACACGCCGGTGTCGGTGAACACGCTGACCCGGCTGCCCTCGGCGAAGCGGCTGGACCAGCAGCCGACCGGCGCCAGGGCCAGGCGGCCGTTGTCGAGCAACTGGCGAACGCTGGCGCCGATGGTGTCCAGGTGGGCGGACACGGCGCGGTCCGGCGAGCTTTGCCGGCCCTTGAGCGTGGCACGGATGGTGCCGCGGCGGGTCAGCTCGAAGGGAATACCCAGTTCCTCCAGGCGTTCGGCCACGTAGCGCACGATGGTGTCGGTGAAACCGGTGGGGCTGGGGATGGCGAGCATCTCCAGCAGGACCCGTTTGAGGTAGTCGAGATCGGGTTCGGGGAGTCGTTCGGACATGAGTACTCCTTGGAAATTGCATTGATTCTTCGCGGGCACGCCCGCTCCCACAGAGCCCCCACAAGTCTCAAGAATTGCGCTGCCCCTGTGGAAGCGGGCGTGCCCGCGAAGAGGCCATCAGTCGTTACGCCAAAGGCCGGCTGTGCGGGAACAGCAGGTCGATGAAACGCTCGGCGGTCGGTTGCGGTTCGTGGTTGGCCAACCCGGCACGCTCGTTGGCCTCGATGATCACGTACTCCGGCTGCTCGGCATCGCGCACCATGAAGTCCAGCCCCACCACCGGGATCTCCAGTGCCCGCGCTGCCCGCACGGCGGCGTCGGCCAGCGCCGGGTGCAGGCGTTCGGTCACGTCTTCCAGGGTGCCGCCGGTGTGCAGGTTGGCGGTACGCCGCACGGCCAGGTGCTGCCCCGCAGGCAGCACGTCGTCGTAGCCATGGCCCGCGGTGCTCAGGGTGCGTTCGGTTTCCTCGTCCAGCGGGATTCTGCTCTCGCCCCCGGTGGCTGCCTGGCGCCGCCGGCTTTGTGCGTCGATCAGCTGGCGAATGCTGTGCTTGCCATCGCCCACCACTTGCGCCGGATGGCGAATGGCGGCGGCCACCACTTCATAACCGATGACCACGATGCGCAGGTCATGCCCGGCATGGAAGCTTTCCAGTAACACGCGGCTGTCGAACTGGCGCGCGTGGTCGACGGCGCGGGTGATGTCCTCGATGCGGGTGAGGTTGACGGCAACCCCTTGGCCCTGCTCGCCATCGACCGGTTTGACCACCACCGCCGCGTGCTCGTCGAGAAACGCCAGGTTGTCGTCGGCATTGCCGGCCAGCTGCTGTGCCGGCACCTTGAGTCCGGCGTTGTGCAGGGCTTGCCGGGTCAGGCGCTTGTCCTGGCACAGGGTCATGGTCACGGCGCTGGTCAGGTCGCTGAGCGATTCCCGGCAGCGGATGCGGCGCCCGCCCAGGCTGAGGGTGAACAGCCCGGCAGCGGCATCATCCACCTGCACCTCGATGCCCCGGCGCAGGGCCTCGTCGACGATGATGCGCGCATACGGGTTGAGGTCGGCCTGCGGCCCGGGGCCGAGGAATAGTTGCTCGTTGATGCCATTCTTGCGCTTGACCGCGAAGGTCGGCAGGTTGCGAAACCCCAGCTTCTGGTACAGGCGCTTGGCCTGGCGGTTATCGTGCAGCACCGACAGGTCCAGGTAGGCCAGGCCACGGCTCATGAAGTGCTCGATCAGGTGGCGCACCAGCACCTCGCCGACACCGGGGCGGGTACATTGCGGGTCCACCGCCAGGCACCAGAGGCTGCTGCCGTGCTCGGGGTCGTCGAACGCCTTGGCATGGTTCAGGCCCATGACGCTGCCGATGACCGCGCCGCTGTCTTCGTCTTCGGCCAGCCAGTAGACGGGGCCGCCCTGGTCAAGGGGGGTGAGCAGCTCGGGGTCGACCGGCAACATACCGCGCGCCTGGTACAGGGTGTTGATCGCCTGCCAGTCACCGGGATTCTGTGCCCGGCGCACGCGGAAGCCGCGGAACACCCGCTGTGCCGGGCGATAGTCGGTGAACCACAGGCGCAGGGTGTCGGACGGGTCGAGGAACAGTTGCTGTGGCGCATGGGCCAGCACTTGCTGGGGCGCGGCCACGTACAGCGCGATGTCGCGTTCGCCCGGGCACTCGCCCAGCAGGTCCTCGGCCAGCCTGGCCGGGGTGGCGTAGGTATGGCCGATCAGCAGCCGGCCCCAGCCGCAATGCACGGCGCGTGGCTGGTCGTGGGGCTGGCTGCCATCGCCAGCCAGGCGCGCCTGCAGGCGTTCGTAGGAGGGCGCCTGGCCGCGCAGCAGGCGCTGACCGTAGGCAGTTTCGTGGGCTTTCATCGGTCAGAGTCCTTGTTCGGTCAACCACAGGTTCAGTGCCGCCAGTTGCCACAGCTTGGAGCCGCGTAGCGGGGTCAACTGGCCGTGCGGGTTGTTCAGCAGGCGGTCGAGCATGGCCGGGTTGAACAGCCCCCGGTCCTGGCTGGGGTCGGTCAGCAGTTCGCGTACCCAGCCAAGGGTGGCGCCATCCAGGTGCTTCAGGCCCGGTACCGGGAAGTAGCCCTTCTTGCGGTCGATCACCTCGTGCGGGATCACCCGTCGTGCAGCTTGCTTGAGCACCTGCTTGCCGCCGTCGGGCAGCTTGAAGCGTGCGGGAATGCGCGCCGACAGTTCCACCAGGCGGTAATCGAGGAACGGCGTGCGTGCCTCCAGGCCCCAGGCCATGGTCATGTTGTCCACCCGTTTGACCGGGTCGTCGACCAGCATCACCGTGCTGTCCAGGCGCAGCGCCTTGTCTACCGCATCGGGGGCACCGGGGCGGGCGAAATGTTCGCGCACGAACTCGCCAGCGGCATCGGTTTCCAGCACCCAGGGCGTTTGCACGGTGTCGCGGTACTCGGCGTGGCTGCGGTCGAAGAACGCCTCGCGGTATGCGCTGAAGGCGTCCTCGGCGCCGTCCACCTGCGGGTACCAGTGGTAGCCGGCGAACAGTTCGTCGGCGCCCTGGCCGCTTTGCACGCCTTTGCAGTGCTTCGCCACTTCCCGCGACAGCAGGTAGAACGCGATGCAGTCGTGGCTGACCATCGGTTCGCTCATGGCGCGGAACGCCGCCGGCAGTTGTTCGATGACCTCGTGCTCGGCAATACGCAACTGGTGGTGACGGGTGCCGTAATGCCTGGCGATCAGGTCGGAGTACTGGAACTCGTCGCCGCGTTCGCCGCCGGCATCCTCGAAACCGATGGAGAAGGTCGACAGGTCGTCCACGCCCGCTTCGCGCAGCAGGCCGACCAGCAAGCTGGAGTCGACCCCGCCAGACAGCAGCACGCCCACGTCCACGGCGGCACGTTGGCGGATGGCCACGGCCTCGCGGGTGGCGTCGAGCACCCGGGTGGTCCAGCCTTCGAGGTCCAGCTCGCGCTCGTCTGGCGTGGCGCCGTAATGCAGCTGCCACCAGGTCTGGCGTTCCACTTCGCCATGGCGGTCGATGCGCATCCAGGTGCCGGGTTCGAGCTTTTGCACATTGGCCAGCAGGGTACGTGGCGCTGGTACCACCGCGTGGAAGTTCAGGTAGTGGTTGAGCGCTACCGGGTCGAGTACCGGGTCGATGTCACCACCCTTGAGCAGCGCCGGCAGGGTCGAGGCGAAACGCAGGCGCTCGCCGTTGCGCGACAGGTACAAGGGCTTGACGCCCAGGCGGTCGCGGGCGAGGAACAGGCGCTGGTTGTCCCGCTCCCAGATGGCCAGGGCGAACATGCCGTTGAGCTTGGGCAGCAAGGCGGCGCCCCAGGCGTGGTAGCCCTTGAGCAGCACCTCGGTGTCGCCGTCCGACCAGAAGGTGTAGCCCTGCGCCTGCAGCTCCTGGCGCAGTTCGGGGAAGTTGTAGATGGCACCGTTGAAAGCCAGCGACAGGCCCAGGGTGTTGTCGACCATCGGCTGCGCCGAGCCGTCGGACAAGTCCATGATTTTCAGGCGCCGGTGGCCCAGGGCGATCGGCCCCTGGCTATGGAAGCCCCAGGCATCCGGGCCGCGAGGCGCCAGGTGATGGGTGATGCGCTCTACCGCAGCCAGGTCGGCTGGGCGAGGGGCTTGGTTGATGGGGGTGAAACGCAACTCTCCTGCTAATCCGCACATAGGTCCTTACCGGTTTTTCCGTTGGGGAGGGAGTGCCCCGGATCAGGGCACCTCAAGGAACTGACCTGTGCAGTTTGGGAGAGTTTTAGATCGATCTGTTATATAGGCTGTGTTCCTTGTGGGAGCCGGCTTGCCGGCGATGGGCTGCGCTGCAACCCCGGTTCGGTCATTTGCCTCGAATCAACCTGCGCAAGGCAAACCGGTTCGGATGACACGCCTCCGCCACCGCCCGCGGCAAAGGCAGTGGCTCCCCGCATACCCAGGCGGCAACCAGCTCGCCACTCAGCGGCGCGGTAATCAGCCCCCGCGAGCCATGCCCGCTGTTCACATACAACCCACCCAGCCACGGGCAGGCAACCGCCGGTACTTGCCGGGCATCCCGGCCCAGCACCGCGTACGCTTCGGTGAACGCCTGGGCATCGGCCAGCGGCCCGACGATCGGCAGGTAGTCGGGGCTGGTGCAGCGGAACGCCGCGCGCCCCTGCAACTGTGCCGGGTCCAGTTCGGCGGTGCCCAGGCGCTGTGCCAGGTCGGGGGAAATTTCATCCAGCAACGCCAGGTTGCCCTGGTGCTCGGCCACCGTCGGTGCCAGGTCTTCGCTGTGGAAGTCGAAGCTTGCGCCCAGGGTATGCTCATCGCCGCGTGGCGGGGCGACATAGCCCTCGGCACACACCACGGTGCGCAACGCGCGGCTGTCGGCAGTGGCTGGCAAGCGGGTGATCTGCCCACGGATGCGCTTGAGCGGCAACTGCGCGCACGGCTCGAAGCGCCGCACTTCGGCGGCCCCGGCCAGGACCACCACCGGCGCGCTGGCCAGCAGGCGTTCACCGGCCCAGGCTTGCCATTGCTCACCGACCTTGCGCAGTTCGAGCACGGGCTGATGTGTCACCAGGCGAATGCCAGGGTGCTGCAACTGCTGCAGGCACAGCGCCGGCGGGTGCACCCAGCCTCCCTCGGGATAGAACAGCCCGCCGGCCGGCAACGCCACACCAGCCATGGCTTCGGCTTCATCACGCTGCAGCGGATGCAAAAGGTCAGCGGCGAAGGCCGCAGCCAACTTGCCCTGGCGCTCGGTTTCCTTGCTGTCGAAGGCCAGTTGCAGCACGCCACAGGCATCCCAGTCGCGGCCGCGCTGCAGGCGCTCCAGCTGGCGCCGGGTGTAGCCGAAACCGGACAGGATCATCTGCGACAGCGCCGTACCATGGGCCGACAGCTTGAGGTACAGCACCCCTTGCGGGTTGCCCGATGCTTCCCGTGCTGGCGCGTCGTGGCGTTCCAGCACGGTCACCTGCCAGCCGCGCCGGGCCAGGCTGGCGGCGCTGCAACTGCCCGCCAGTCCGGCACCGACGACCAGGGCCTCGCGTGGCCCCGCTGCGGCCTCCGGGCGTGCATACCAGGGCGGGCTGGGAGTAGGCGGGGTGCCGACATAGGCGCCGCTCATCACTTCCCACTTCTTGCCGATGCCCGGCACTTTCTTCATGGCGAAGCCGGCGTCGACCAGGCTGCGGCGTACCCAGCCGGTGGTGGTGAACGTGCCCAGCACGGTACCAGGGTGCGACAGCCGTGCCAGCTGCGCGAACAGTGCCGGGGTCCACATGTCGGGATTCTTGGCTGGAGCGAAGCCATCGAGGAACCACACATCGACCTGCGCATCGAGTTGCGGCAGTTGCTCCAGCACGTCACCGACCAGCAGGGTTAGGGTGACCCGCCCATTGGCGAAGGTGAACTGCTGGAAGCCTGGGTGCAGCGCCACGTACTGCGCCAGCAGGGGCTCGCTGTAGGCCGCCAGCTCCGGCCACAGTCGCACGGCACGGGCCATATCGTCGCGGCCGAGCGGGTACTTCTCGACGCTGACGAAATGCAGGCGGGCTTCGGCGCCAGCATGCTGCTCGAACAACTGCCAGGCACAGTAGAAGTTCATGCCGGTGCCGAAGCCGGTTTCACCTATCACCAGGCAGGCATGCGGGGCGAGGGCGGCGAAGCGGTCTGCCAGGCGGGTTTGCCCGAGAAACACGTGACGGGTTTCTTCGATGCCTTCGTTGACCGCGAAATAGACGTCGTCATATTGCCGCGAATGTGGGCGGCCCTGGTCGTCCCAGTCGATCTGGGCGTGCTGGAGGAGGGTGGACATGGTTGGCTCTGTTGCAGCGGATAGGCGGATTTTAAGCTATCCGGGAGGTTTGCACAGGCTGTGCCGAGCGCTTCGCGGGCCCAAATGAAATCCGCTAGTCTTGCTTATCCATTGAAGGAGCCAGTGCATGTTCGAATCCGCAGAAATCGGCCACAGCATCGACAAGGAGGCTTACGACGCCGAGGTACCCGCTTTGCGCGAGGCCCTGCTCGAAGCCCAGTACGAACTCAAGCAGCAGGCGCGTTTCCCGGTGATCGTGCTGATCAACGGCATTGAAGGCGCCGGCAAGGGCGAGACGGTCAAGTTGCTCAACGAGTGGATGGACCCGCGGCTGATCGATGTGCTCACCTTCGACCAGCAAACCGACGAAGAGCTGGCCCGGCCCCCGGCCTGGCGCTATTGGCGGGCCCTGCCACCGAAGGGGCGGATGGGCGTGTTCTTCGGTAACTGGTACAGCCAGATGCTCCAGGGGCGGGTACACGGCCTGTTCAAGGACGCCGTGCTCGACCAGGCCATCGCCGGCGCCGAGCGGCTCGAGGAAATGCTCTGCGACGAAGGTGCGCTGATCATCAAGTTCTGGTTCCACCTGTCCAAGAAGCAGATGAAGGCCCGCCTCAAGGCGCTGAAGGACGACCCGCTGCACAGCTGGCGCATCAGCCCGCTGGACTGGCAGCAGTCGGAAACCTACGACCGTTTCGTGCGCTTCGGCGAACGCGTGCTGCGCCGCACCAGCCGTGACTATGCGCCATGGCATATCATCGAAGGCGTCGACCCGAACTACCGCAGCCTGGCGGTGGGGCGCATTCTGCTGGAGAGCCTGCAAGCGGCACTGGCCGACAACCCCAAGGGCAAGCACCGGGGCAACGTCGCGCCGCTGGGGCGCAGCATCGACCAGCGCAGCCTGCTGGGCGCATTGGACATGACCCTGCGCCTGGACAAGGCCGACTATCAGGAACAGCTGGTTACCGAGCAGGCTCGCCTGGCTGGCCTGTTGCGCGACAAGCGCATGCGTCGGCATGCGCTGGTGGCGGTGTTCGAAGGCAACGACGCCGCCGGCAAGGGCGGCGCCATTCGTCGTGTGGCGGCAGCGCTGGACCCCCGTCAGTACCGCATCGTGCCAATTGCCGCGCCCACCGAAGAGGAGCGCGCGCAGCCTTACCTGTGGCGGTTCTGGCGGCATATTCCGGCGCGCGGCAAGTTCACCATCTTCGATCGTTCCTGGTATGGCCGGGTGCTGGTGGAGCGGGTGGAAGGCTTCTGCAGCCCGGCCGACTGGATGCGCGCCTACAGCGAAATCAACGATTTCGAGGAGCAGTTGGTGAACGCTGGCACGGTGGTGGTCAAGTTCTGGTTGGCGATCGACCAGCAGACCCAGCTGGAGCGTTTCGAAGAGCGCGAGCAGATCCCGTTCAAGCGTTACAAGATCACCGAGGATGACTGGCGCAACCGCGAAAAGTGGGACGCCTATGTGCAGGCGGTGGGTGACATGGTCGACCGTACCAGCACCGAGATCGCGCCGTGGACGCTGGTGGAGGCCAACGACAAGCGCTGGGCGCGGGTGAAGGTGTTGCGCACCATCAACCAGGCGCTTGAGGCGGCGTTTGCCAGGGACAAGAAATAGCCAGGCTTGTTGGTTGCCTGTTCTGGCCTCTTCGCGGGCACGCCCGCTCCCACAGGATTTGCACACACTCTGAATCTTGTGGGGGCCCTGTGGGAGCGGGCGTGCCCGCGAAAGGGCCAGAACAGGCAGCACACCCGCCAAGCCATGCCGCAGAAGAATGACCTGATGAATTCTTTTCCCGGCACCCACCACCGTCCCCGCCCTCCAAGCCCTTAGAATTCAACCACCCCCACCACGGGCTCGATCGAGGATTTTATGCACACCATTACCGGCCGCTGGGGCTATGGCCTTTTCCTGGCACTTTTGACGGCGTTGCTCTGGGGCATCCTGCCGATCAAGCTCAAGCAGGTGCTGCAAGTGGTCGACCCGGTTACCGTCACCTGGTACCGCCTGCTGGTCTCCGGCGGCCTGCTGTTCGCCTGGCTGGCCGCCAAGCGCAGGCTGCCTTCCTTCAGCAAGCTGACGCCCAAGGGCAAAGGCCTGGTGTTAGTGGCCGTGCTCGGCCTGATGGGCAACTACGTGCTGTACCTGATTGGCCTGAACCTGCTGAGCCCGGGCACCGCGCAACTGGTGGTGCAGCTCGGCCCGGTGTTGCTGCTGGTGGCCAGCGTGTTCGTGTTCCGCGAACGTTTCAGCCTGGGGCAGGGCGCCGGCCTGCTGATTCTGCTGGCGGGGTTTGGCCTGTTCTTCAACCAGCGCCTGGAGGAGCTGCTCACCTCGCTCGGCACCTATACCACTGGCGTGCTGACCATTCTGCTGGCCACCACCATCTGGGTGTTCTACGCCCTGAGCCAGAAGCAACTGCTGACCGTGTGGAATTCGCAACAAGTCATGATGGTGATCTACCTCGGTTGCGCTGCGTTGCTCACACCATGGGTACACCCGCTGCAAGCGTTGCAGCTGACCCCGGTGCAGGGCTGGTTGTTGCTGGCCTGCTGCCTGAACACACTGGTGGCCTATGGCGCGTTTGCCGAAGCGCTGGCGCACTGGGAGGCGTCGCGGGTGAGTGCCACGCTGGCGTTGACGCCGCTGGTGACCTTCGTCGCGGTGGCATTGGCGGCCTTGCTGTGGCCTGACTACGTGCATGCCGAGGATATCAATGCCCTGGGTTATGTCGGGGCGGTCACGGTGGTGCTGGGTTCGGCGCTGGTGGCGCTGGGGCCGTCGCTGGTGGCTAGCTGGCGTGCCCGCAAATTCAGGAAAGTTGCACGCTCTGTGTAGGGGCGGCCTTGCGTCGCGATGGGCTGCGCAAGGTCGCTCCTACAAGGGGCGCGGGTGTCTGGGCTGTCAGCCTTTCCCCCCCGGTGCCAGCATGTTCTCCGGCCGTACCCACTGGTCGAACTGCTCATTGGTCAGGTACTTCAACTCCAGTGCCGCCTCGCGCAAGGTCTTGCCCTCGCTGTAGGCCTTCTTGGCAATTTCCGCTGCCTTGTCATAACCAATGTGCGGGTTCAGCGCGGTCACCAGCATCAGCCCCCGCTCCAGGTGCGCCGCCATCTGCTCGGCATCCGGCTCGATACCCGCCACGCAATGCTCCTGGAAGTTGCGGCAGCCATCGGCCAGCAGTTCGATCGACTGCAACAGGTTGTGGATGATCACCGGCTTGAACACGTTCAGCTGCAAATGGCCCTGGCTGGCGGCAAAGCCGATCGCCGCGTCGTTGCCCAACACCTGGCAGGCCAGCATCGACAACGCCTCGCACTGGGTCGGGTTGACCTTGCCCGGCATGATCGAACTACCGGGTTCGTTGGCCGGCAGGCGTACTTCAGCCAGCCCGGCACGCGGGCCGGAACCCAGCAGGCGCAGGTCATTGGCAATTTTCATCAGGGCCACAGCCAGGGTCTTGAGGGCGCCAGCCAGGCTGGTCAGCGGCTCATGCCCGGCAAGGGCGGCGAATTTGTTCGGCGCGGTAACGAACGGCAGGCCGGACAGTGCCGCCAGCTCGGCTGCGATGGCTTCGGCGAAACCATGCGGGGCGTTCAGCCCGGTACCCACGGCAGTGCCGCCCTGGGCCAGTTCACACACCGCCGGCAGGCTGGCGCGGATGGCGCGCTGGGCGTAGTCGAGCTGGGCGACGAACGCGGATACTTCCTGGCCAAAGGTGATCGGCGTGGCATCCATCATGTGCGTGCGGCCGGTTTTCACCAATTGGTGGTGGCGTGCCGACAACTCGGCCAGCCCCGAGGACAGTTCGGCGATGGCTGGCAGCAACTTGTCGTGTACCGCCTGGGCTGCAGCAATGTGCATGGCGGTGGGGAAGCAGTCGTTGGAACTCTGCGAACGGTTGACGTGGTCGTTGGGGTGTACTGGCGCCTTGCCGCCACGGCCTTTGCCGGCCAGTTCGTTGGCCCGCCCGGCGATCACTTCGTTGACGTTCATGTTGCTCTGGGTGCCGCTGCCGGTCTGCCATACCACCAGCGGGAACTGGTCGTCGTGCTGGCCTTCCAGCACTTCGTTGGCAGCCTGTTCGATCAGCCGGGCGATGTCGGCCGGCAAGTCGCCATTGCGGTCGTTGACGCGTGCTGCGGCCTTCTTGATCAGCGCCAGGGCGTGCAACACCGCAATAGGCATGCGTTCCTTGCCGATGGCGAAGTTGATCAGCGAACGCTGGGTCTGCGCACCCCAGTAGGCGTCCTCAGGAACTTCGACCGGGCCCAGGCTGTCTGTCTCGATGCGGCTCATTCTGTACGCACTCCTGTGTAGTTCGAAATCGCAGTTTAGGCCCTGATTCGACCGAGCGGTTCCGTCGCTCGTCGTGCCACTTGAGCACATCGCCACCACGGCGCAGAATGCTCTACTCTGAGGTACCCGCCTCCCTCTCTTCTGAAGGAAATGCAATGACCCGTCTCCGTGTCCTTTGTGCCGCCGTTGCCCTGGCTTGCGCCAGCGGCCAGGTACTCGCTGCCACCGCCAGCCACAATGCTGCTGCCGAGAAATTCCTGACCCTGGCCAACGCCGACAAGCTGGGTACGCCGGTATACATGCAGGTCCAGCAGATGTTCGCCCAGCGTTTCGCCCAGACCAAGGCCCCGACCAGCAAGCAGGCGGTGCTGGAAAGCTACCAGGCCAAGGCCAACGCAGCGCTGGACAACGCCATCGGCTGGAAAAAGCTGAAGCCGAAGATGGTCGACCTGTACACCCAGACCTTCACCGAGCAGGAGCTGAACGACCTGGTCAAGTTCTACGAGTCGCCGTTGGGCAAGAAAGTGCTGCGTGAAATGCCCAAGGTCACCCAGCAGTCGGCCCAGCTGACCCAGCAGAGCCTGGAGCCTGCGGTGCCGGTGGTGAACAAGCTGCTGGACGACATGACCAAGGAGCTGGACCCGAACGCCGGCAAGGCCGTCGCCCCGGCGAAGAAGTGAGTACGCCGCGATGAGCATGCAACAGCGCATCGAACAGCAGTTGGCCGCCCTGGCGCCGCAACACCTGCAAGTGCTCAACGAAAGCCACATGCACAGTCGTGGTCAGGAGACCCACTACAAGGCAGTGATCGTCAGCGAGCAGTTTGCCGGATTGAACAGCGTCAAGCGCCACCAGAAGGTGTACGCCACCATGGGTGAACTGATGGGCGAGATCCACGCCCTGGCCATCCACACCTACACCGCCGAAGAGTGGGCCAAGGTTGGTGTGGCACCCGCTTCGCCGGTGTGCGCAGGCGGCGGGCACTGAAACCATTCTGTTGTTCTGGTAGAATCCGCTACATCCCAAAAAGGGGGCTGCTGTGCAGCCCATCGCCGGCAAGCCAGCTCCCACAAATTCACCTGTGGGCCCCGGCCTGTCGGCGATGGCGTGCGCAGCGGCCCCCTGTTTCTTGTGTAACCCGGTCCGCCCCTTACGAGGGCAACCACCTGGAGATTCAGCTTCATGTCCCAACCTATCGTCGTCGCGGCGCTGTACAAGTTCGTCACCCTGGAAGACTACGTCGAGCTGCGTGAGCCGCTGCTCAAGGCCATGCTCGACAACAATGTCAAAGGCACCCTGCTGCTGGCCCACGAGGGTATCAACGGCACCGTGTCGGCCACCCGCGAAGGCATCGACGGCCTGCTGGCCTGGCTGCGCAACGACCCGCGCCTGGCCGATGTCGACC
Source organism: Pseudomonas oryzicola (assembly GCF_014269185.2). Classification (NCBI taxonomy): domain Bacteria; kingdom Pseudomonadati; phylum Pseudomonadota; class Gammaproteobacteria; order Pseudomonadales; family Pseudomonadaceae; genus Pseudomonas; species Pseudomonas oryzicola. The sequence goes on along the minus strand of NZ_JABWRZ020000003.1, from coordinate 120,430 downwards.
ACAAGGAATCGTACTGCGACGAACAGCCGTTCTACCGCACCAAGGTCAAGCTCAAGAAAGAGATCGTCACCCTCGGCGTACCCGGCGTGGACCCCAACAAGGCGGTCGGCACCTACGTCGAGCCCAAGGACTGGAACGCCCTGATCAGCGACCCGGAAGTGCTGCTGATCGACACCCGCAACGATTACGAAGTGGCCATCGGCACCTTCAAGGGCGCCATCGACCCGAAGACCGAAACCTTCCGCGAGTTCCCCGAGTACATCAAGGCCAACTTCGACCCCAGCAAGCACAAGAAGGTTGCCATGTTCTGCACCGGCGGCATCCGTTGCGAAAAAGCCTCCAGCTACATGCTCGGTGAAGGCTTCGAAGCGGTCTATCATCTTAAGGGCGGCATCCTGAAATACTTCGAGGAAGTACCTCAGGAAGAAAGCCTGTGGGACGGCGACTGCTTCGTCTTCGACAACCGCGTCACGGTGCGCCATGACCTGAGCGAGGGCGAGTACGACCAATGCCACGCCTGCCGCCACCCGATCAATGCACAGGAGCGTGCGTCCGAGCACTATTCGCCGGGGGTGAGCTGCCCGCATTGCTGGGACACCCTGAGCGAGAAGACCCGGCGCAGCGCCATCGACCGGCAGAAGCAGATCGAACTGGCCAAGGCCCGCAACCTGCCGCATCCGATCGGTTACAACTACAAAGCCGAGGCTTGATGCATGTCTGCACGCCTGATTTACGTGATGGACCCGATGTGCTCCTGGTGCTGGGGCTTCGCACCCGTGGCCGAGGCCCTGATCGCCCAGGCGCGTGTAGCAGGCGTGCCGACCCACCTGGTCACCGGCGGGCTGCGCAGCGGCGGCAGCGCTCTGGACAGCGCCACCCGCAAATACATCCTCGAACACTGGCAGGCGGTGGCCGAAGCCACTGGCCAGCCGTTCCGCTTCGAGGGGGCCATGCCCGACGGCTTCGTCTACGACACCGAGCCGGCCTGCCGGGCCCTGGTCACCGCCCGTGAGCTGGACGTCGAGCGCGTGTGGCCGCTGCTGGCACTGATCCAGCGTGCGTTCTACGAACAGGGTGTGGATGTGACCGTTGCACCGCAGCTGGTCGAACTGGCCGAGCAGGCGGGCTTCGACCGTGCCGGGTTCGCCGAGGCCTTTGCCCGGGCCGACACCCGCGCCGCCACTGCGGCCGATTTCGCCTGGGCGCAAGACCTGGGCATCGCCGGGTTCCCGACCTTGCTGGCCGAGCGTAATGGCCAGCTGGCCCTGCTGACCAACGGCTACCAGCCGCTGGAGCGCCTGCAACCCTTGCTCGGCCGCTGGCTGCAGCAGGCCGCCTGTGCTTGATCTGCCTGGGTCACCCGACCCGGTGCCGGGCAAGCCTTGCACGGCGGCCGACCGACTGAGCTGGGCGGAAATCCGCCGCCTGGCCCTGCATCACAAGAAAAACCTCTGGTCCGCCAACCTCATTGCAGTGTTGGCCGCCTGCTGCAGCGTGCCCATCCCGTTGCTGCTGCCGCTGCTGGTGGACGAAGTGCTGCTGGGCCAGGGCGATGCCGCGCTGAAGTGGATGAACCACCTGCTGCCGTCCAGCTGGCAGGTGGCCGCCGGCTACATCGGCCTGATGCTGCTGCTGACCCTGTGCCTGCGCCTGGCCGCCCTGGCGTTCAACGTCATCCAGGCCAGGTTGTTTGCCGGCTTGGCCAAGGACATCGTCTATCGCTTGCGCATCCGCCTTATCGAGCGGCTGAAGCGCATTTCGCTGAAAGAATACGAAAGCCTGGGCAGCGGTACGGTAACCACCCACCTGGTCACCGACCTGGATACACTCGACAAGTTCGTCGGCGAAACCCTCAGCCGCTTCCTGGTGGCCATGCTGACCCTGACCGGCACTGCCGCCATCCTGATCTGGATGCACTGGCAGCTGGCCTTGCTCATCCTGTTGTTCAACCCGCTGGTCATCTACTTCACCGTGCAGTTGGGCAAGCGCGTCAAACACCTGAAAAAGCTCGAAAACGACAGCACCGCACGGTTTACCCAGGCGCTGGCGGAAACCCTTGACGCCATCCAGGAAATCCGCGCCGGCAACCGCCAGGGCTACTTCCTCGGGCGCCTTGGCTTGCGCGCCCGTGAAGTGCGCGACTACGCCGTGGACTCGCAATGGAAAAGCGACGCCAGCGGTCGCGCCAGTGGCCTGCTGTTCCAGTTCGGTATCGATATCTTCCGCGCCGCGGCGATGCTTACCGTGCTGTTTTCCGACCTTTCGATCGGCCAGATGCTGGCGGTGTTCAGCTACCTGTGGTTCATGATCGGTCCGGTGGAGCAACTGCTCAACCTGCAATACGCCTACTATGCCGCCGGCGGTGCGCTGAGCCGCCTCAACGAGCTGCTGGCGCGTGCCGACGAGCCGCAGTATGCGGCCGCCAGTGATCCGTTCGCCGGCCGCCAGACGGTCGGCATCGAAGTGCGCGACCTGCGCTTTGCCTATGCCGACGAGCCGGTCCTCGAGCACCTCGACCTGTGCATTGCCCCGGGTGAGAAGGTGGCCATCGTGGGTGCCAGCGGCGGCGGCAAGAGCACACTGGTGCAACTGTTGCTGGGCCTTTATAGCGCCCAGGCCGGGACCATCCGCTTTGGCGGTGCCAGCCTTCAGGAAATCGGCCTGGAAACCCTGCGCGAAAACGTCGCGGTGGTGTTGCAGCACCCGTCGCTGTTCAACGACAGCGTGCGTGCCAACCTGACCATGGGCCGTGACTGCAGCGACGAGGCTTGCTGGCAGGCGCTACGCATTGCCCAGCTGGATGGCACCATCGCTGCCTTGCCGCAGGGCCTGGACAGTGTGGTGGGGCGCTCCGGCGTGCGCCTGTCCGGCGGCCAGCGCCAGCGCCTGGCGATTGCCCGCATGGTGCTGGCCGAGCCCAAGGTGGTAATCCTCGACGAGGCGACCTCGGCCCTGGATGCCGCCACCGAGTACAACCTGCACCAGGCCCTGGCGCGCTTTCTCAGCGGCCGCACCACGCTGATCATCGCCCACCGCCTGTCGGCGGTGAAGCAGGCCGACCGGGTACTGGTATTCGATGGTGGGCATGTGGCAGAGGATGGCGACCATCAGCAGCTGATTGCAGAAGGCGGGTTGTATGCCAAGCTTTATGGGCACCTGCAACAAAGTTGAACTTATACAAATTCAACGATTTTCTGTCATGAAAAACCCAGCCACGGCGATGGCATTTGGCCTACGCTGTGCTTGTCTGGGTTGATCTGCGCCTTATCTGCTCTGTGACAGGGACTCCATGAAGGGAAATCGCACTCTAGAAGCGCCAAAGCTGCTTGGCATCACCTGGCCCTTCATTGCCGTCGTGGTCTTCCAGGTGGCCCTGGGCAGCCTGAGTTTCTATGCGCTATCGGCCGTGCGCGCCTATGTCGCGGGTGAAAGTCTGTGGTCCAAGGCGCAGAAGGACGCTATCTATTATCTGGACCTGTACGCCGAAACCCGCGATGACCTCACCTACCAACGCTATCGTCAGGCGATCACCATACCCCACGGCGACCAGCGCTTGCGCGAGGTGCTCGACCAGCCCGTCCCCGACCTTGATGCTGCGCGCCAGGCCGTACTGGATGGCGGCAATCACCCCGACGATGTCGAACGAATCATCTGGTTCTATCGCAACTTTCGCAGCCTCAGCTACATGCAGACGGCAATCGATTACTGGAATATCGGCGACGATTATCTGGCCAGGCTGGATGGGCTCGCCGTCGAAATGCGCAGCAGCTTCGCCGCCGGGCCGGTAGATGCCCGTACGATCAGCGATTGGAAGGCGCGCATCGTCGCTATCAACGAAGGGGTCACCCCGGCCTCCAAGGCGTTCAGCGATGCCCTCGGCGAGGGCTCGCGCATGCTGTTGCGGGTGCTGCTGATCACCAACCTGATGACGGCGATGTTCCTGATCGCCATTGCCTGGCGCCGTTCCAGCAAGCTGCTGGCCCAGCGCGAGGCCTTTGCCAGTGCTCTGCAGGTTGAAAAGGAGCGGGCGCAGATCACCCTGCAGGCCATCGGCGACGCGGTGATCACCGCAGATGTAGAAGGCATGATCGGCTACATGAACCCCGCCGCCGAACAACTGACCCACTGGCAGGCCGGCCAGGCCCAGGGCCTGCCATTGTCGGCGCTGTTCAGCCTGGTGGACGAACAGGCCGAGGAAGACGGCCGCAGCCTGGTCGAGCAGGTGCTCAGCGGCAGCCTCAGGGGCGGTGCCGAGCATGCCCGGCTGATCCAGCGCCTGGACGGCAGTACCGTGTCGATCAACCTGGTTGGCTCGCCCATCATCAATGATGGCGAGGTCAGCGGTATCGTGCTGGTGCTGCATGACATGACCCAGGAACGCCAGTACATTGCCAATCTGTCCTGGCAGGCCACCCACGACGCCCTCACCGGGCTGGCCAACCGCCGCGAATTCGAATACCGCCTGGAGCAGGCGCTCAATGGCCTGGCGCGCCAGGCCGGGCGACATTCGCTGATGTTCCTCGACCTCGACCAGTTCAAGCTGGTCAATGACACCTGCGGGCATGCCGCTGGCGACGAGTTGCTGAGACACATCTGTGCCGTGCTGCAATCCGGCCTGCGTGAAGGCGACACCCTGGCCCGCCTGGGGGGGGACGAATTCGGTGTACTGCTGGAAAGCTGCCCGCCCGACCAGGCCGAGCGTATTGCCGAGCAGTTGCGCCAGCTGGTGCAGAGCCTGCACTTCGTGTGGAAGGGGCGGCCGTTCGTCACTACCGTCAGTATCGGCCTGGTGCACTTGGCCCAGGCCCCCACCACCCTGGAAGCCTCGCTGCGTGCTGCCGACATGGCCTGCTACATGGCCAAGGAAAAGGGCCGCAATCGTGTCCAGGTGTACCATGCCGACGACAGCGAACTGTCCATGCGTTTTGGCGAAATGGCCTGGATCCAGCGCCTGCACGTCGCCCTGGAAGAAAATCGTTTCTGCCTGTACGCACAGGAAATCGCCCCGCTGAAAAGTTTCGAAGGCCCGGGCCATATCGAGATCCTGTTGCGCCTGCACGACGAAAGCGGCCGCACCATCCTGCCCAATAGCTTCATCCCGGCGGCCGAGCGCTATGGTCTGATGACCGCGCTGGATCGCTGGGTAGTACGCAATGTATTCGTGGTCATCCGCCAGTGCCTGGACCAGGGCCGGGAAGGGCCGCTGTCGACCTGTGCGATCAACCTGTCGGGTTCGAGCATTGGCGACGACAAGTTCCTCGAGTACTTGCAGCGCCTGTTCGTCGAATACGCCATCCCGCCGCGGATGATCTGTTTTGAAATCACCGAAACCAGCGCGATTGCCAACCTTGGCAGCGCCATCCGCTTTATCAACGAGTTGAAGGGGCTGGGCTGCCGCTTCTCGCTCGATGATTTCTGCGCTGGCATGTCATCGTTCGCCTATCTCAAGCATTTGCCCGTGGATTACCTGAAGATCGACGGGAGTTTCGTCAAGGACATGCTCGACGATCCGGTCAACCGGGCCATGGTCGAGGTCATCAACCACATCGGTCACGTAATGGGCAAGCGCACCATTGCCGAGTTCGTCGAAACACCCTTGATTGAGCAGGCCTTGCAGGAGATTGGCGTTGATTACGCCCAGGGCTACCTGATTGAACGCCCCCAGGTGTTCACCTGTGACAGTCTGCAGCGCCAACGGATCGCCACCCGGCCTCTGTTGCAGCGGGCGCCTGGCACGTTTCGTTAGCTAGAGATCGCAAGGATCAAGGAGCTCAAAGTGATTGATGCATTCGTTCGTATCGGCCCTCTGATGGACCCTGCAAGCTACCCCCACTGGGCCCAGCAACTGATTGAGGATTGTCGTGAAAGCAAGCGCCGGGTTGTGGAACACGAGTTCTACGCACGGCTGCGCGATGGCCAGTTGAAGCAGTCGACCATCCGCCAGTACCTGATCGGTGGCTGGCCGGTGGTCGAGCAGTTTTCCCTGTACATGGCGCACAACCTGACCAAGACCCGTTATGGTCGGCACCAGGGCGAAGATATGGCGCGGCGCTGGTTGATGCGCAATATCCGGGTCGAGCTCAACCATGCCGACTATTGGGTCAGCTGGGCTCAGGCGCATGGTGTGCACCTGCATGAATTGCAGGCGCAGAACGTTCCGGCCGAGCTGAACGGCCTGAACGACTGGTGCTGGCGCGTGTGTTTTACCGAAAACCTGGCCATCTCCATGGCAGCGACCAATTACGCCATCGAAGGCGCGACCGGTGAGTGGTCGGCGGTGGTGTGTTCCAGCGACACCTATGCGCTGGGCTTCCCGGAGGAGGAGCGCAAGCGGGCGATGAAGTGGCTGAAGATGCATGCCCAGTATGACGACGCGCACCCGTGGGAGGCGCTGGAGATCATCTGCACGCTGGCCGGCGAGAACCCGACGCTGGGGCTGCGTACCGAGCTGCGCAGGGCGATATGCAGGAGCTATGACTGCATGTACATGTTCCTGGAGCGGTGCATGCAGCTGGAAGGCCGCCAGCAGAGGAGCATGCGCCCGGCGTTGGTGGCGGGGTAAGGCTCGAGGGCCGCTGCGCAACTCATCGCGACACGCGGCCGCCCTGCGGGGATCGCGTACCCCCGTAGGGCGGCCTTGTATCGCGATGGGCTGCAAGGCAGCGCCGCAACCGGAAACCTTACTGGGCGTCGAACGCCTGCCCGTTCACCCCTTTGCTGTCCGGCCCCATCAGGTACAGGTACAGTGGCATTATCTCTTCCGGCAGCGGGTTGTTCTGCGGGTTTTCGCTGGGGTACGCCTGGGCGCGCATCGCCGTGCGCGTGGCGCCCGGGTTGATGCTGTTGGCGCGCACCGGCGCCACGCCTTCCAGTTCGTCGGCGAGGGTCTGCATCAGGCCCTCGGTGGCGAATTTCGATACGCCGTAAGCCCCCCAGTAGGCGCGGCCCTTGCGCCCGACGCTGCTGCTGGTGAATACCACCGAAGCGTCTTCCGACAGCTTCAGCAGTGGCAGCAGGGTGCTGGTGAGCATGAACGTGGCATTGACGTTGATGTGCATCACGCGCATGAAATTGTCACCCGACAGCTGCTCCAGCGGCGTGCGCGGGCCGATGATCGATGCGTTGTTCAGCAAGCCATCGAGGCGGCCGAACTGCTCCTCGATCATCACCGCCAGTTCGTCGTACTGGTGGGGCAGGGCGGTTTCCAGGTTGAACGGAATCACCACCGGTTGCGGATGCCCGGCGGCTTCGATCTGGTCGTAGACCTCGTTGAGGTTGGCCTCGGTCTTGCCCAGCAGCAGCACGGTCGCGCCCAGGGCAGCATAGGCCTTGGCGGCAGCGGCGCCAATGCCGCGGCCGGCACCGGTAACCAGGATGACCCGGCCTTGCAGCAGGTCGGGGCGGGCGGTGTAGTCGAACATTGTGTATTCCCTTTTCATGGCGCGCCAGGCCTGGCGTCAGCCGTTGCTACTCAGCAGCCGCACAGCGCACTGTCGATCACTTTGCGCAGCTCCAGCGGGTGGTCTACCACCACGTCGGCGCCCCAGTTGTTGGGGTTGTCCTCTGGATGAATATAGCCGTAGCGCACCGCCGCCGTACGGGTGCCGGCATCGCGGCCAGACTCGATGTCGCGCAGGTCGTCGCCGACGAACAGCACGCTGGCCGGGTCCAGGTTCAGGGTCTTGCAGGCCAGGATCAGCGGCTCGGGGTCGGGCTTGCTGTTCTTCACGTGGTCCGGGCAGATCAGCAGCGCCGAACGCTCGGCCAGGCCCAGCTGCTGCATGATCGGCTCGGCGAAGCGCACCGGCTTGTTGGTGACCACCCCCCACAGCAGGTTGCCCTTCTCGATGTCGGCCAGCAGCTCGGCCATGCCGTCGAACAGCTTGCTGTGCACCGCGCAGTCGCGCTGGTAGCGCTCGAGAAACTCCAGGCGCAGGGCCTCGAAGCCTTCCGCTTCGGGGCTGATGGCGAACGTGGTGGCAACCATGGCGCGGGCGCCACCGGAAATCACGTCGCGGATGCGCTGGTCGTCGATGGCCGGCAGGCCACGCTCGGCGAGCATGGCCTGGCAGATGGCGATGAAGTCCGGCGCCGTGTCGAGCAGGGTGCCGTCCATGTCGAAGAGAACTGCTTGCAAACGCATTCTCATGCCTCGCGCAAGGTCTGGATCATGTAGTTGACGTCCACATCGCTGCTGAGCTTGTAGTGCTTGGTCAGCGGGTTGTAGGTCAGGCCGATGATGTCCTTGACCTGCAGGCCGGCCACGCGGCTCCAGGCACCCAGCTCGGACGGGCGGATGAACTTCTTGAAGTCGTGGGTGCCGCGCGGCAGCATCTTGAGGATGTACTCGGCGCCGACGATCGCCAGCAGGTAGGCCTTGGGGTTGCGGTTGATGGTCGAGAAGAACACCTGGCCGCCAGGCTTGACCATGCGGTAGCAGGCGCGGATGACCGAGGACGGGTCGGGCACGTGCTCGAGCATTTCCAGGCAGGTGACCACGTCGAACTGTTCCGGCATTTCCTCGGCCAGGGCTTCAGCGGTGATCTGCCGGTATTCCACCTGCACGCCCGACTCCAGCTGGTGCAGCTGGGCTACCGCCAGCGGTGCCTCGCCCATGTCGATGCCGGTGACCGTGGCGCCGCGCAGGGCCATGGCCTCGCTGAGGATGCCGCCACCACAACCCACGTCCAGCACCTTCTTGCCGGCCAGGCTGGCGCGTTCGTCGATCCAGTTGACGCGCAGCGGGTTGATTTCGTGCAGCGGCTTGAACTCGCTTTCGCGGTCCCACCAGCGGTGGGCCAGCGCTTCGAACTTGGCGATTTCGGCGCGGTCGACGTTGCTCATTGAACAGTCCTCTGAAACTTCGCAAAATTGCGCCGGAGTATACCCGAGCGCTCGGCCCCGAGGGTCGCTATAATCGCCGGCTTTTGATATCCGAACGACGGGGAGAGGCGATGCGCGAGCGACTTTTGGCGGCGGAGAAGGTGACCGCGATCCGCTGGCAGGGCGGCGTCTTGCACCTGCTCGACCAGCGCCTGCTGCCGTCGGAGGAGCGTTGGCTTGCCTGCGACAATGTTGCGCAGGTGGCCGAAGCGATCCGTGACATGGCCGTGCGCGGCGCCTCGGCCATCGGCATCGTGGCGGCTTACGGCCTGGTGCTGGCCGTGGAAGAGCGCCTGGCCCAGGGTGGCGACTGGGAGATGGACTTGGAAGAAGACTTCCTGTTGCTGGCTGAGGCGCGCCCCACCGCCGCCAACCTGTTCTGGGCGCTGAACCGCATGCGTGAGCGCCTGCAGCGCCTGCGCGCCGACGAGGACGTGCTGGCCGCGCTGGACGCCGAAGCGGTGGCCATCCATGAAAGCGACCGTGAAGCCAACCTGACCATGGCCCAGCACGGCATCGAGCTGATTCGCCGTCACCAGGGCAACGCCCAGACCCTGCTCACCTACGGCAATGCCGGCGCCCTGGCCAGCGGCGGCTTCGGTACCGCGCTGGGGGTGATCCGTGCCGGCTACCTGGAGGGCATGGTCGAACGGGTGTACGCCGGCGAGACCCGCCCCTGGCTGCAAGGCTCGCGCCTGACCGCCTGGGAACTGGCCAACGAAGGCATCCCGGTGACCCTGTGCGCCGACTCGGCGCTGGCCCACCTGATGAAGACCAAGGGCATCACCTGGGTCGTGGTGGGCGCTGACTGCATTGCCGCCAATGGCGACATGGCCAGCAAGATCGGCACATACCAACTGGCGGTCAGCGCCATGCACCACGGCGTGCGTTTCATGGTGGTGGCACCGAGCAGCAGTATCGACTTCAACCTGGCCACTGGCGAGGACATCCCCCTGGAGGAGCGGGCTGCCGACGAATTGCTGGACATTGGCGGCACCCGCGTGGCGCCGGATGTCGAGGTGTTCAATCCGGTGTTCGACGTGACCCCGGCCGACCTGATCGACGTGATCGTGACCGAGCGCGGTATTGTCGAGCGGCCGGACACCGCCAAGTTGGCGCAATTGCTGTGCCGCAAGCGCTTGCACTGATACTCGTAGTACCTGTTCCGGCCTCTTCGCGGGTAAGCCCGCTCCCACAGGGATAGCACAAGGCCTGAGGGCGGTGGTGTACCTGTGGGAGCGGGTTTACCCGCGAAGAGGCCAGCACAGGCTATAAAAAATCCAGATTTACCCTCGTGTGAGGCCACCTGCCACATCTCCCCACCGCCCCCGCCATTGTGATAACATCCGGCAGTTTCCAGGACCGCCTACCACGGCGGCCTTCATTGCGCAGATCCATGGCACAACTCATTGATTTGTCGTAAGTCGTCGCACCACATGCGCTGCGGCGGCGAGCTTCGTTCGGCCCTTGATGGAGCTGCGAAGTTTCACCAGAAAAAGGAATCAGGCTTCTCATGGGCGAACTGGCCAAAGAAATCCTCCCGGTCAATATCGAAGACGAACTGAGACAGTCCTACCTCGACTACGCGATGAGCGTGATTGTCGGGCGAGCGCTGCCCGATGCGCGTGACGGCTTGAAGCCCGTGCATCGTCGCGTCCTCTATGCGATGAGCGAACTGGGCAACGACTGGAACAAGCCGTACAAGAAATCCGCCCGTGTGGTCGGTGACGTGATCGGTAAGTACCACCCCCACGGCGACACTGCGGTCTATGACACCATCGTGCGTATGGCTCAGCCGTTCTCGCTGCGCTACCTGCTGGTCGATGGCCAGGGCAACTTCGGTTCGGTGGACGGCGACAACGCTGCGGCCATGCGATACACCGAAGTGCGCATGGCCAAGCTGGCCCACGAGCTGCTGGCCGACCTGCACAAGGAAACCGTCGACTGGGTGCCCAACTACGACGGCACCGAACAGATCCCGGCGGTCATGCCGACCCGTATCCCCAACCTGCTGGTCAACGGTTCCAGCGGTATCGCCGTGGGCATGGCGACCAACATCCCGCCGCACAACCTCGGCGAGGTCATCGACGGCTGCCTGGCGCTGATCGACAACCCGGATGTCACCATTGATGAGCTGATGCAGCACATCCCGGGTCCGGACTTCCCGACTGCCGGCCTGATCAACGGCCGCCAGGGCATCATCGAGGCCTATCGCACCGGCCGTGGCCGCATCTACATGCGCGCCCGCTCCGAAATCGAAGACATCGACAAGGCCGGCGGCCGCCAGCAGATCGTGGTCACCGAGCTGCCGTACCAGCTGAACAAGGCGCGCCTGATCGAGAAGATCGCCGAGCTGGTCAAAGAGAAGAAGATCGAAGGCATCACCGAGCTGCGCGACGAGTCCGACAAGGACGGCATGCGCATCGTCATCGAGCTGCGTCGCGGCGAGGTGCCGGAGGTGGTGCTCAACAACCTGTATTCGCAGACCCAGCTGCAGAGCGTGTTCGGCATCAACGTCGTCGCCCTGGTCGATGGCCGTCCGCGCCTGCTCAACCTCAAGGACCTGCTCGAAGCGTTCGTCCGTCACCGCCGCGAAGTGGTGACCCGCCGTACCGTGTTCGAACTGCGCAAGGCTCGCGAACGCGGCCATATCCTTGAAGGCCAGGCCGTCGCGCTGTCCAACATCGACCCGGTCATCGCCCTGATCAAGGCCTCGCCGACCCCGTCCGAAGCCAAGGAAGCCCTGGTGTCCACCGCCTGGGAATCGAGTGCCGTGCAGGTCATGGTCGAGCGCGCCGGTGCCGACTCCTGCCGCCCCGAGGACCTGCCGGAGCAGTACGGCCTGCGTGAAGGCAAGTATTACCTGTCGCCGGAACAGGCCCAGGCGATTCTCGACCTGCGCCTGCACCGCCTGACCGGCCTGGAGCACGAGAAGCTGCTGGCCGAGTACCAGGAAATCCTCGAGCAGATCGGCGAACTGATCCGCATCCTCAGCAGCGCCGAGCGCCTGATGGAAGTGATTCGCGAAGAGCTGGAAGCCATCCGCGCCGAATACGGTGATGCCCGTCGCACCGAAATCCTCGATGCGCGCCACGACCTCAACTACGGCGACATGATCCCGGAAGAAGAGCGCGTGGTGACCATCTCCCATGGCGGCTACGCCAAGACCCAGCCGCTGTCCGCCTACCAGGCCCAGCGCCGTGGCGGCAAAGGCAAGTCGGCCACCGGGGTGAAGGACGAGGACTACGTCGAGCACCTGCTGGTGGCCAACAGCCATGCCACTCTGCTGCTGTTCTCCAGTCGCGGCAAGGTGTACTGGCTGAAGACCTACGACATTCCTGAGGCGTCTCGCGCCGCCCGCGGCCGCCCGATGGTCAACCTGCTGCCGCTGGAGGAGGGTGAGCGCATCACCGCCATGCTGCAGATCGACCTCGAGGCCCTGCAGCAGAGCGCTGGCGCCGACGAAGAGCTGGAGGACGCGGAAGACACCGTGCTCGAAGGCGAAGTGGTCGAGGCCGAGGAAGTCGACGAGGAAGACGGCGATACCCCTGAGTGGGTGGCCGAGCCGACCGGCGCCTACATCTTCATGGCCACCGCTTCGGGTACTGTGAAGAAGACCCCGCTGGTGCAGTTCGCCCGTCCGCGCTCCAACGGCCTGATCGCCCTGAAGCTGAAGGAAGGCGACACCCTGATCGCTGCAGCGATCACCGACGGCGCCAAGGAAGTGATGATGTTCTCCGACGCCGGCAAGGTGATCCGCTTCGCCGAGAGCGTGGTGCGCGAGATGGGCCGTAACGCCCGCGGCGTGCGCGGCATGAAGCTGGGCAAGGGCCAGCGGATCATCTCCATGCTGATCCCGGAAACCGGCGCGCAGATCCTCACAGCCTCCGAGCGTGGCTTCGGCAAGCGTACCCCGCTGTCCAAGTTCCCGCGTCGTGGCCGTGGTGGCCAGGGCGTGATCGCCATGGGCACCAAAGGGCGCAATGGCCTGCTGATCGGTGCCATCCAGGTGCAGGAAGGCGAAGAGATCATGCTGATCTCCGACCAGGGCACCCTGGTGCGGACCCGTGTTGGCGAAGTGTCCAGCCTGGGCCGTAATACCCAGGGCGTGACCTTGATCAAGCTGGCCAATGACGAGACACTCGTAGGCCTGGAGCGTATCCAGGAACCGTCCGAGGAAGAGCTCGATGATGTGCTCGAGACGGACGAAGAGGGTGTCGCGGCCGAAGCGCCGGACAATGACGAGGCTGCTGGCGCCGAAGAGGCCCCGCAGGAGTAAGCGTAAAACCCGAACGGGGCGACCAAGGTCGCCCCGTTTGACTGATCAGGCCAGGTATCACTTGCTTTTTGTGGTAGCGGCCTTGTGTCGCGAAAGGGGCGCGAAGCGGCCCCAGGATTTCAGCGACACTGCAAGATTGCTGGGGCTGCTGCGCAGCCCTTTCGCGACACAAGGCCGCTCCCGCAGGGGCCGTGTGTGGCATGCAACAATGAATTTGTACCATTTGGCAGAGCGAGAGTGGATGTGAGCAAACGAGCCTTTAACTTCTGCGCAGGCCCTGCTGCGCTTCCTGACGCTGTTCTGCAGCGTGCGCAGGCCGAGATGCTGGATTGGCACGGCAAGGGCTTGTCGGTGATGGAAATGAGCCATCGCAGCGACGACTACGTGGCCATCGCCGAAAAGGCCGAGCAGGACCTGCGTGACCTGCTGTCCGTCCCCTCCAACTACAAGGTGTTGTTCCTGCAGGGCGGCGCCAGCCAGCAGTTCGCCGAAATCCCGCTGAACCTGTTGCCGGAAAGCGGCACCGCCGACTACATCGAGACCGGCATCTGGTCGAAAAAGGCCATCGAGGAAGCGCGCCGCTTCGGCAATGTCAACGTCGCCGCCAGCGCCAAGCCCTACGACTACCTGGCGATCCCGGGGCAGAACGAGTGGAACCTGACCAGGAACGCGGCGTACGTGCACTATGCGTCCAACGAGACCATCGGTGGCCTGCAGTTCGACTGGGTACCCGAGACCGGTGACGTACCGCTGGTGGTCGACATGTCCTCCGACATCCTCTCGCGTCCGATCGATGTGTCGCAGTACGGCCTGATCTACGCTGGCGCGCAGAAGAACATCGGCCCAAGCGGCCTGGTGGTGGTGATCGTGCGTGAAGACCTGCTGGGCCATGCCCGCAGCAGCTGCCCGACCATGCTCGACTACAAGGTATCGGCCGACAACGGCTCGATGTACAACACCCCGGCTACCTACTCCTGGTACCTCTCCGGCCTGGTCTTCGAGTGGCTGAAGGAGCAGGGTGGCGTCGAGGCCATGGAGCAGCGCAACCGCGCCAAGAAAGACCGCCTGTACGGCTTCATCGACAGCAGCGAGTTCTACACCAACCCGATCAGCCACAACGCCCGTTCGTGGATGAACGTGCCGTTCCGCCTGGCTGACGAACGCCTGGACAAGGCCTTCCTCGCTGGTGCCGATGCCCGTGGCCTGCTCAACCTCAAGGGCCACCGTTCGGTCGGCGGCATGCGCGCCTCCATCTACAACGCCCTGGGCCTTGAAGCGGTGGAAGCCCTGGTGGCCTACATGGCCGAATTCGAGAAGGAGCACGGCTGATGTCCGAGCACGAACTGAAGGCGTTGCGCGTTCGCATCGACAGCCTCGACGAGAAGATTCTCGAGCTGATCAGCGAGCGTGCCCGTTGCGCCCAGGAAGTGGCCAAGGTCAAGACCGCCTCGCTGGCTGAAGGCGAAAAACCGGTGTTCTACCGCCCCGAGCGTGAAGCTGCCGTGCTCAAGCGTGTGATGGAGCGCAACAAGGGGCCGCTGGACAACGAAGAGATGGCGCGGTTGTTCCGCGAAATCATGTCGTCGTGCCTGGCCCTGGAAGAGCCGCTGAAAATCGCCTATTTGGGCCCTGAAGGTACCTTCACCCAGGCCGCGGCCATGAAACACTTCGGCCACGCGGTGATCAGCCGGCCGATGGCGGCCATCGACGAAGTGTTCCGCGAGGTGGCGGCGGGTGCCGTCAACTTCGGCGTCGTGCCGGTGGAAAACTCCACCGAGGGCGCGGTCAGCCATACCCTGGACAGCTTCCTCGAGCACGACATGGTGATCTGCGGCGAAGTCGAGCTGCGTATCCACCACCACCTGCTGGTGGGCGAGAACACCAAGACCGACAGCATCACCCGCATCTACTCCCACGCCCAGTCGCTGGCGCAGTGCCGCAAATGGCTGGACGCGCACTACCCGAACGTGGAGCGTGTGGCCGTGTCGAGCAATGCCGAGGCGGCCAAGCGGGTCAAGGGCGAGTGGAACTCGGCGGCGATCGCCGGTGACATGGCGGCCAACCTGTATGGCCTGACCCGTCTGGCCGAGAAGATCGAAGACCGCCCGGACAACTCCACGCGCTTCCTGATGATCGGTAACCAGGAAGTGCCGCCGACCGGCGACGACAAGACCTCGATCATCGTGTCGATGAGCAACAAGCCAGGTGCCTTGCACGAGTTGCTGGTACCGTTCCACCAGAACGGTATCGACCTGACCCGTATCGAGACCCGCCCGTCGCGTAGCGGCAAGTGGACCTACGTGTTCTTCATCGACTTCGTCGGCCACCACCGTGACCCGCTGATCAAGGCCGTGCTCGAGCAGATCAGCCAGGAGGCTGTGGCGCTGAAGGTGCTGGGCTCCTATCCGAAGGCGGTGCTTTGAGCGAAATTTGCCAGGGCCACTCCTGCAGGCGTACACAATTCCGCGTAGGAGCGGCCTTGCGTCGCGATGGGCTGCAACGCAGCCCCATGGGCCTCAAGACTGCCTAGATTTCTGAACAGGGTTCGCACCAGTGGTAAATGCAGCAAAAACCAAACCCGCGCCAATCATCGACCGTCTGGTCGTGGTCGGCCTCGGCCTGATCGGTGGCTCGTTCGCCAAGGGCCTGCGTGAAAGCGGCCTGTGCCGCGAAGTGGTCGGTGTCGACCTGGACGCCCCCTCGCGCAAGCTGGCCGTGGCCATGGGCGTGGTCGACCGCTGCGAAGAAGACCTCGCTGCGGCCTGCGTCGGTGCCGATGTCATCCAGCTGGCGGTGCCGATCCTGGCCATGGAAAAGCTGCTCGCCCGCCTGGCCACGCTCGACCTCGGCAATGCCGTCATCACCGATGTCGGCAGCGCCAAGGGCAATGTGGTCCGTGAAGCGCGCGCTGTGTTGGTGAACGACAGCGGCGCACGCCTGTCGCGCTTCGTCCCCGGGCACCCGATCGCCGGTTCCGAGCAGAGCGGGGTAGAGGCATCCAACGCCAGCCTGTTCCGCCGCCACAAGGTCATCCTCACGCCGCTGGCCGAAACCGACCCGGCCGCCCTGGCGCTGGTCGACCGCCTGTGGCGCGCGCTGGAGGCCGATGTGGAGCACATGTCGGTCGAGCGCCACGACGAAGTGCTGGCCGCCACCAGTCACCTGCCGCACCTGCTGGCCTTCGGCCTGGTCGATTCGCTGGCCAGACGCAATGAAAACCTCGAGATCTTCCGGTACGCTGCGGGAGGCTTCCGCGATTTCACGAGAATCGCCGGCAGCGACCCGACCATGTGGCACGACATCTTCCTCGCCAACCGCGATGCTGTCCTGCGCACGCTTGATACATATCGCAGCGACCTCGACGCCTTGCGCGACGCGATCGCTGAAGGGGACGGGCACCAGCTGCTGGGTGTATTCACCCGCGCTCGGGTAGCCCGCGAGCATTTCAGTAAAATCCTGGCCCGCCGGGCCTATGTGGACGCTATGAACGCCAACGATCTGATTTTCCTGGCCCAACCGGGTGGCCGCCTGTCCGGGCGAATTCGCGTACCGGGCGACAAGTCGATTTCCCACCGCTCGATCATGCTCGGCTCGCTGGCTGAGGGCACTACCGAGGTCGAAGGCTTCCTCGAAGGTGAGGACGCACTGGCGACCCTGCAGGCATTCCGCGACATGGGTGTGGTCATCGAAGGCCCCAACCACGGTCGCGTAACCATTCACGGCGTTGGCCTGCACGGCCTCAAGCCGCCACCCGGGCCGCTTTACGTGGGCAACTCGGGTACCTCGATGCGCCTGTTGTCGGGCCTGCTGGCCGGCCAGCCGTTCGACGTGACCATGACCGGCGACGCCTCGCTGTCCAAGCGCCCGATGAACCGTGTAGCCAACCCGCTGCGCGAAATGGGCGCGGTGGTCGAGACCGGCCCTGACGGCCGCCCGCCACTGACCATTCGCGGTGGCCACAAGCTCAAGGCGCTGACCTACACGCTGCCGATGGCCAGTGCCCAGGTCAAATCCTGCCTGCTGCTGGCCGGCCTGTATGCCGAAGGCAAGACCACCGTCACCGAGCCCGCGCCTACCCGTGACCACACCGAGCGCATGCTGCGCGGCTTCGGCTACAACGTCGAAAGCAACGGCCCGGTGGCCTCGCTGCAGTCCGGCGGCAAGCTCACGGCCACCCGTATCGAAGTGCCGGCCGATATTTCCTCGGCAGCGTTCTTCCTGGTGGCTGCGTCCATCGCCGAAGGCTCCGAGCTGGTGCTGGAGCACGTCGGCATCAACCCGACCCGTACTGGCGTGATCGACATCCTGCGCCTGATGGGCGGCGACATTACCCTGGAAAACCAGCGTGAAGTCGGCGGCGAGCCGGTGGCCGACCTGCGCGTGCGTGGCGCCCGCCTGAAGGGCATCGACATCCCGGAGGAACTGGTGCCGCTGGCCATCGACGAGTTCCCGGTGCTGTTCGTCGCCGCTGCCTGCGCCGAAGGGCGTACCGTGCTGCGTGGCGCCGAAGAGCTGCGGGTGAAGGAGTCCGACCGTATCCAGGTCATGGCCGACGGCCTGATCACCCTGGGCATCAAGTGCGAGCCGACCCCGGACGGCATAATCATCGACGGCGGTCAGCTGGGCGGTGGTGAGGTGCATGGCCACGGTGACCACCGTATCGCCATGGCCTTCAGCGTGGCTTCGCTGCGCGCCAGCGCGCCGATCCGCATCCACGACTGCGCCAACGTTGCCACATCCTTCCCCAACTTCCTGGCGCTGTGTGCCGAGGTGGGCATCCGCGTGGCGGAAGAGGGCAAGTCGTGAGTACCCTGGCGCCGGTCATCACCATCGACGGGCCAAGCGGCTCCGGCAAGGGCACCGTTGCCGGCCTGCTGGCCCGCGAGCTGGGTTGGAAACTGCTGGACTCCGGCGCGCTGTACCGTTTGCTGGCGTTCAACGCCAGCAACCACGGTGTCGACCTGACCAACGAAGAGCTGCTGACCAAACTTGCCGCCCATCTGGATGTGCAGTTCATTGCCGCCCAGCCCGGTAAGCTTCAGCAAACCATCCTCGAAGGTGAGGATGTCAGCCAGGTCATCCGTACCGAAACCGTCGGTGCCGGTGCTTCGATGGTCGCTTCGCTGCCTGCGGTGCGTGAAGCGCTGCTGGAACGCCAGCGTGCGTTCCGCGAACTGCCAGGGCTGATTGCCGACGGTCGTGACATGGGCACCGTGGTGTTCCCGGATGCGCCGTTGAAGGTGTTCCTCACCGCCAGTGCGGAGGAGCGCGCGCGCCGCCGCTATCTGCAGTTGAAGGGCAAGGGTGAAGATGTTAGTCTGTCGAGTCTGCTGGATGAGATTCGTGCGCGTGATGAACGTGACACCCAACGTGCAGTGGCCCCGCTGAAGCCAGCGGCCGATGCCATTCAGTTGGACTCTACCGAGTTGTCCGTCGAGCAGGTGTTGCAACGTATCAAGAGTGAGCTCGCCCTGCGCGACTTGCTCTGATAGCCAGGAAAGCAGGCAGGGGCACCAGTCAACGTCCTGCCCGCTTTCCTTTACTTAAAACAGACCCACATTGTCTGGAATGTGGCGAGGGGCGTATGTTTCGCCCGAATCTACAGGAATTAAAATGAGCGAAAGCTTTGCAGAACTCTTTGAAGAAAGCCTGAAAACCCTCAATCTTCAGCCGGGTGCCATCATCACCGGTATCGTTGTCGACATCGACGGCGACTGGGTTACCGTACACGCTGGCCTGAAGTCCGAGGGCGTCATCCCGCTCGAGCAGTTCTACAACGAAGCTGGCGAGCTGACCATCAAGGTCGGTGACGAAGTTCACGTTGCGCTGGACGCGGTCGAAGACGGCTTTGGCGAAACCAAGCTGTCCCGTGAAAAAGCCAAGCGCGCCGAGTGCTGGATTGTTCTGGAAGCAGCTTTCGCCGCCGAAGAAGTGGTCAAGGGCGTTATCAACGGTAAGGTTAAGGGCGGCTTCACTGTCGACGTTAACGGCATCCGTGCGTTCCTGCCGGGCTCCCTGGTTGATGTCCGCCCAGTGCGCGACACCACCCACCTGGAAGGCAAAGAGCTGGAATTCAAGGTCATCAAGCTGGACCAGAAGCGCAACAACGTTGTCGTTTCCCGTCGCAGCGTGCTGGAAGCCGAGAACAGCGCCGAGCGCGAAGCCCTGCTGGAAACCCTGCAGGAAGGCCAGCAAGTCAAAGGTATCGTCAAGAACCTCACCGACTACGGCGCATTCGTGGACCTGGGCGGTATCGACGGCCTGCTGCACATCACCGACATGGCCTGGAAGCGCATCAAGCACCCGTCGGAAATCGTTAACGTTGGCGACGAAGTCGACGTACGCGTTCTGAAGTTCGACCGTGAGCGCAACCGCGTTTCGCTGGGTCTGAAGCAGATGGGCGAAGATCCGTGGGTAGCTATCACTGCCCGTTACCCAGAAGGTACTCGCGTACAAGCTCGCGTTACCAACCTGACCGACTACGGCTGCTTCGCTGAGCTGGAAGAAGGCGTTGAAGGTCTGGTACACGTTTCCGAAATGGACTGGACCAACAAGAACATCCACCCGTCGAAAGTCGTTCAGGTTGGCGACGAAGTGGAAGTCATGGTTCTGGACATCGACGAAGAGCGTCGTCGTATCTCCCTGGGCATCAAGCAGTGCAAGTCCAACCCATGGGAAGACTTCTCCGGCCAGTTCAACAAGGGTGACAAGATCACCGGTACCATCAAGTCGATCACCGACTTCGGTATCTTCATTGGCCTGGACGGCGGCATCGACGGTCTGGTCCACCTGTCCGACATCTCCTGGAACGAAACCGGCGAAGAAGCCGTACGTCGTTTCAAGAAGGGCGACGAGCTGGAAACCGTCATCCTGTCGGTCGACCCGGAGCGCGAGCGCATCTCCCTGGGCATCAAGCAGCTGGAAGACGATCCGTTCTCCAACTTCGTTGCTGTCAATGACAAGGGCGCTATCGTCAAGGGCATCGTGAAAGAAGTTGACGCCAAAGGCGCCATCGTCACTCTGGCCGACGACATCGAAGCTACTCTGAAAGCTTCCGAAATCAGCCGTGACCGCGTTGAAGACGCGCGTAACGTCCTGAAGGAAGGCGAAGAGATCGAAGCCAAGATCATCAGCGTTGACCGCAAGTCCCGCGTTATCAGCCTGTCCATCAAGTCGAAGGACGATGCTGAAGAGCGCGAAGCCATCCAGAGCCTGAAAAACGCTCCGGAAGCGGCTGCCGACACCACCATGGCTGCGCTGCTGCGCGAAGCAATGGCCAAGCAGAACTGAGTTCTGTTTGATCGGTAAAAAGGGCGACCCTCGGGTCGCCCTTTTTTATTGGTGCTGCAAATGGCTCTGATAACAGGCTTTCACAGACGGTAGGCCATAGCGCCCAGTGGGAGATAGCGCAACCAGTACAAGGCTATGTGCCGGCCCGAATCACTCTGGCTTGGAGCCTTGGATGCGTGAAAATGAAAGGTATCGACTGATGGCCTCTCGCGAGCGTGTGATGAGTTCCTGATACTCGTCAGGTAGGGGGTCATGGATTGAGAGCGGCTTGTCCATCAGGTACACACGAACAGCGCTGTAAGCCTTCAAGCATTCACGCGAGAGCTGCTGCGTGCGCTCGAAAAAATCCGGGTCTTTCATTATCGCCGTCTCCTTGGTTCGGCCCCGCGCCGACGATCCTGAGTACACCGATGCAGGCACTGATTCAATAGCCTTAAACGGCCATCATCCGGGAAGTCCCCTATATCCGGTGGCTCCGGCGCAAACCTGCCGACCGGCGGTAGCTTCCGTTCGCATTCAGCCGAAAGCTGAATTATTTATTGACAAGCCAATCTTGAATTTTTTTATTAAGTCAAGAACTGGCCTGTTCAAATCCCTCCGAGCATGCTACAAACTGATTAAGCAATGATCTAGCTGCTTGATAACGAAGGGAAAAATATGACGAAATCGGAGCTGATCGAACGTATTGTCACCCATCAAGGGCTGCTCTCGTCCAAGGACGTAGAGCTCGCCATCAAGACCATGCTTGAACAGATGTCACAATGCCTGGCTACCGGCGATCGTATCGAGATCCGCGGTTTTGGCAGCTTCTCGCTGCACTATCGCGCTCCTCGTGTGGGTCGCAACCCTAAGACCGGTCAGTCGGTCAGCCTCGAAGGCAAGTTCGTACCGCACTTCAAACCTGGGAAAGAGCTGCGCGACCGGGTCAACGAGGACGAGCATGATGAGGTCCACACCTGATTCTAAAGGAGCAATCTGATGCGAAACCTCAAGCGCGCCCTGGCGGCGGTATTCGTGCTGCTATTGGCGGCTGTGGTGCTGTTCTTCGTCCTGGAGAACCAGCAAACCGTCTCGTTGGTTCTGTTTGGCTGGGCGGCTCCGGCCATGCCAGTTGCCGTGCTGATTCTGGCCGCTCTGGTTGCAGGCCTGGCCGTTGGTCCCCTGTTGGGTGCTTACAGCCTGCAGCGAAACAAGCGCAAGATTCGCGCCTCTGCACGCCAGGCTGCGTTGAGCGGTGGTCGATAGAAATTTCCTGTGTGCTTTTAGGAAAATTGAGCTTATGCGTCACAGGGTCGAAATGGAGTAATTGACACTTCATTGTTCGGCTCAGAAAGGTGCATGCTGCATGAGCTTTCCTAGTCTTTCCCATCATGGTGGGACCCGGAGTTTGACCGGGTCTTGTCACCAGCTTCATCTCAACCAGACCACCAGCATATTGATAGACTGCGGTCTCGAGCAGGGTGATGGAGTATGGCCTGGCTCCCAGCTGGGGCCGATCGAATTCAAGACCGACAGTGTCCGGGCACTGATCATTACCCATGTGCACCTTGACCATGTTGGGAGAATCCCGGCTCTGCTGGCTGCAGGTTACCGAGGGCCGATATTCTGTAGTGAGCCATCTGCCAGGTTGCTGCCGCTAGTGCTGGAGGACGCCTACAAACTGGCTGTCAGTGCCGATTCGGTTGAGGTCGATCGCTATCTTGCCCTGGTGCGTCGCCTGATAGTGGCCCTGCCATTCGGCTGCTGGTACTCCCTGGAAAACCATCTGGGAGCTGGATGTTCCATTCGGCTGCAGCGTGCCGGCCATGTGCTCGGTTCATCGTATGTGGAGTGCGACGTGCATCCCAGGGGTGGCGAGCCGGCCGTACGTGTTGTGTTCTCCGGAGATCTTGGGGGCGCCGGTAATCCCCTGCTGCAGGCGCTCAAGCCGCCAGAGCGCGCTGATATCCTGGTGCTGGAGAGTACCTATGGGAATCGGGTTCACACTGGGCTCGATAGCCGACTGCTGCGTCTTGAGGCGGTCATTGACCGTGCACTGTCTGATGGTGGTACGGTTTTGATTCCGGCATTCAGTCTGGGGCGCACGCAAGAGTTATTGTACGAGATCGAAGACATCCTCCATCGCAAACGCCTGTCCGGTGCAAGTATTGAGGGGAATCAGCACGATCCACTTCAGGCCATTGCTTGGGCCGATCTTCCGGTGATTCTGGACTCCCCTCTCGCCCGGCGTATCACCCAGGCCTATCAGGACCTAAATGAATACTGGAATGCCGAGGCAAGGCAGCGACTGAGTGAGGGCAGGTCGCCACTCGCGTTCAGCCAGTTGATATGTGTGGACAGCCATGACGATCACCAGAAAGTGGTCAATTACCTCAGGAGTACACGACGGCCTGCCATCGTTATTGCGGGTAATGGCATGTGCTCAGGCGGGCGGATCGTCAACTATCTCAAGGCGATGCTCGGCGATTCGCGTCACGAGGTGTTGTTTGTCGGGTACCAGGCAAAAGGCACGCCGGGCCGGGTGATTCAGGCCAGCGAGGGGGCGCAAGGGTTTGTGCAGATTGATCTGGATGGCGAACTGCATGAGATTCGTGCCAAGGCAATCACCCTGGAAGGATATTCAGCGCATGCCGATCAAGAGGCCCTCCTGAATTTTGCTGCCGGCGAGTTGGCTGTAACTAAAGAGATTATTCTTGTGCATGGAGAGCCAGGGCCGAAAAAGGTGTTGGCAAAAAAACTGGAGTTGCGCTATGCCGCAAAGCGAAAAACGGTTGCTGTCAGAATTCCGGCATGAACAGATGCTCTCTTGACTGTCAAAAAGTCGCCTTGTTCGAGGCTGTTCGAACTCAGCCAGCTGAAGCTCTTGAGTCGGGCTGTACAGGAGGTGCGCGTGCTAGAATGGCCGAGGTTGAGTGCCTGGCATGCGCTTACAATGCCATCTAAGCGGGTGAGGTAGGCGATAATTGCCTTGTTTTATTAATTAAATTTTACTGGTGTTTGGTTTATGAAGGTCACTCGTACTGGTTTGCCCGAGGTCTTGATTATCGAGCCAAAAGTCTTCGAAGATGAACGAGGCTGGTTCGTTGAAAGCTACAATGAACGCGCTTTCCAGGAGGCGTTAAAGGCGCTAGGATTGCCTGCCCCTCGCCTGGTTCAAGATAATCGATCCTGCTCGAAGAAGGGCGTGCTACGCGGTTTGCATTACCAGCGTGCTCCGCATCCGCAAGACAAGTTGGTCAGCGTCACCAGTGGTGCGATTTTCGATGTCGCCGTGGATATCAGAAAAGAGTCCCCTACCTTTGGTAAATGGGTTGGTGTGGAGCTCAGTGCCAATAATGGTCGGATGTTGTGGGTTCCTGCAGGTTTTGCACACGGCTTCTTGTCTCTGCAGGACAATACCCAAGTACATTATAAAGTGAGTGACTTCTATGCCAAGGACTGTGAGGCCAGTTTGAACTGGGCAGACCAACAGATTGCAATAGAATGGCCGGCTCTTGACGTTGAGCTGATACTTAGCGAGAAAGACAAGGCAGCGCCATTGTTGGCTGAAGTATCTTTCTGATTATTGATATGGCCACCGCTGCCACGCGTAACTGGAACAGTTGATTTGCATGTGCCTTTTCTATACATGAATAAGATCAATCTCGAGTCACGTGATGAGTGGCGGCGTGCTGATAGTCAGCTAATCACGTCCGGCTGGTATACGGGTGGCCTGGCGTTGGAAAACTTCAAAAAAGCAATTTGCCGATGCGTTCATGCCTAAGGGAGGAGCAGGTTCGACTCCCGGCGATGCACAAAATTCGTTTGTCTGGATGGTGCCATGGTAGTTTTCACTCTGACGGTTACAGGTCCGCCAAACGAAACCAGGATTGCGCATTGTCGTGTTCAGTGATTACCAACTTATAATTTATGCGACCTGAATTATGCCTAACTGTGATACTTTGAATTGCAAACCCCGGGTTGCAGTGCTGTTGGCAGCATACAATGGAGTGGACTGGTTGCAGGAACAAGTTGAGTCGATCCTGCTGCAAGAAGGCGTGAATGTCACAATTTATGCAAGCGT
The DNA here is from genome assembly GCF_014269185.2 of Pseudomonas oryzicola. NCBI lineage: Bacteria > Pseudomonadati > Pseudomonadota > Gammaproteobacteria > Pseudomonadales > Pseudomonadaceae > Pseudomonas > Pseudomonas oryzicola. The sequence continues at coordinate 95,915 of NZ_JABWRZ020000003.1, read as the reverse complement.
TGATCGCTCTGAAGACGGTACGGAGGAGTGGCTCAGGGCCTATCAGGAGCATTGCCCGGCATTGTGTGTATTGCCTGTGGGCGTATTCGGCGGCGCAGCGAAGAACTTTTTCAGGCTCTTGCGAGATGTCGATACCTCGAAATATGACTATGTGGCTTTGGCTGATCAGGACGATATCTGGTGTTCAGAGAAGTTGCTCTCCGCGCATCAGGTGATCTCGAGTGGGGTTGCAGATGCGTATTCGGCAAACGTGACTGCATTCTGGCCCGATGGACGAAAAAAGCTGATTGACAAGGCCGGCACGCAAAAAAAATATGACTATTATTTCGAGGCCGCGGGGCCTGGATGTACATACGTATTGCGCTGCGATGTGGCTCAAGGGTTCAAACAATTTTTGATCGAGCATTGGCAGTCTGCGAGCGCCGTGGCGTTGCATGATTGGTTGATCTACGCGTGGGTGCGGAGTGTCGGTCGGGCCTGGTATATCGACCAGCGATCGATGCTCAACTACCGGCAGCACGCCTCAAACCAGATGGGTGCCAACACCGGTATAAAGCAACTGTGGCGGCGTGTGAGGCTTGTGCAGTGCGGCTGGTACAGGGGGGAGGTCGAAAAAATTGCGCAGTTGCTGGCATTGGGAAATGGACAGTCGGCCGGAATACATCCCGATCTATCCAATCGATTGTTCTTGATCAAGAACTTTTCCCAAACGCGGCGCAATGCCAGGGATCGCCTGTTCCTGCTGGCATTGCTGCTGTTCAATATTTACTAAGCGATCAGCGTGCCGCTTGCCACTAAAGGATGGCAGCACCATCGAAGCGTGCTGCCCAGCTATTTTCCTTCATGAACGACTCGATAAACATTTGCGTAGGCGTGTAACGCAGTGCCTGCTCAGCAATCGCGTCGATGCTGTCTCCTGTATCGCAAATGAATACACCGGTCTCATGGCGCCGATAATGCATTTCACCAAAGCTGCTAGTCAGTACCGGTAGCCCGGCAGCGATGTACTCATAGTACTTGATAGGATCAACGCCTGCGGTCAACGGTGTTTGTAAAAAGGGAATCAGTGCCACGTCAAACGTGAGCATCAACTCGAGCGCTTCGCGGTGACTGCACGGTGGACGCAGGACTATGTTGGCAGGCAAATTGCCCCTGTAGCGGTTGCTCAAAGGCCCAACAATGAGAACCGTATCCTGCGGGCGAGCCAAGGCGAGGCGTACCACCCACTCCCAATCGAACCAGGCGCCTACTGTGCCCACGTAGCCGAACACTTTCTTAGCATGCTGCGGGCGCGCTTCGCTCCAGTCCGGCATCAGCTGTGTGTCCATGGCATTGCCAACGAAACGTACGTCAGCATGCCGGGGTTGCCATTTTTCATGCAGTCGCGTTGAGGAAACCAGAACGCAGTTGCATAGCGCAGCCAGTCGCTCTTCTCGCTGTTCCATTGCCCGACGCGACAACCCTGAGAAGAATGCAGGAAAGTCATCCATCGCATCGTAGATTGCAGTGCAGCCAGGTAACGACTGCACGAGCCGAATTGCAAGTTCAGATGGCTTGCCGACGACAATCAGCGTGGGGTTGCCTTCGGCGAAGCTCTGAGCAATATCCAGTATCGGCGACCAGAACAGGCGGCTGTTGAGCGTGCCGGAGAGAGGAAGAGGCTCGATCGGAAGCGCGCGAGGTTTTACTACTTGCACCCAACCCTGTTGTTCTTCAATGCCCCTGTCACTGCTACGTGAATGGGTAAGGTCACTGAGGCGAGGCAGGCGGGTTGGATAGGGGTCTATCCACAATACCCGCCCTCCGGTGGTGAGGTGGAACCATTGTGCGAATTTTTGTGGCCGCTGGGCAAAGCTACTCCAGGGAACAGGGGACAAATAAATTAACTGCATTTAGATGAAATGGTCCTTCAGCACGTCGACGATACGTTCCGCCCCTTTACCGTCACCGTACGGGGACACGCCACGGGCCATGGATCTGTAAGCGTCAACATCATCCAGAAGCCGCTGAGCTTCATCGATGATCGTTTGCTTGTTGGCCCCCACCAGTTTCACTACTCCCATGTCGACAGCCTCTGGGCGTTCGGTTTCTTCGCGCAGTACAAGAACCGGGATGCCCAGTGCCGGTGCTTCCTCTTGAACGCCACCTGAGTCACTGATGATCAGGTAGGCACGTTTCATGGCGGCGATGAACGGTGCGTAGTCGAGTGGTTGGCAAAGAATGATGTTATCGACGCTACCCAGTGTGGCATGGGCAACATCGTGAACATTGGGGTTGGGGTGTACCGGGTAGAGAATCTGAATGTCAGGGTTGCGTTCGGCAAGGCACTTCAGCGCTTCACAAATGTTCTTGAAGGGCTCGCCAAAGTTTTCCCGTCGATGCGAGGTCACCAGTACCAAGCGTTTGTCGGCAGCGATTTCGACGCCGATATTCAGCTCTTTCCGGGCTGTCATCAGCAGGGCATCAATCACCGTATTGCCGGTGACAGTAATGTCCTCTGCAGCAATGCCCTCACGTAGCAGGTTGCCTTTTGAGCTTTCGGTCGGCGCGAAGTGCCAGCGAGTAAGGCGGCCGGCGAGGACGCGGTTGGCCTCCTCCGGGAAGGGGTTATGCATATCCCAGGTGCGCAGACCGGCCTCGACATGGCCGAATGGGATGCGTCGATAGAAGCAAGCCAAGGCCATGGCGAAAACGGTTGTCGTGTCCCCCTGCGCCAGTACCACGTCTGGCTGTTCTTCCAGCAGCACCTTGTCCAGTTCGAGCAGCAGCCGTGCTGTCAGCTCGGTGAGGTTCTGATTGGGTTTCATGATGTTCAAATCGATATCCGGTGCAATATCGAAGAAATTCATCACCTGATCGAGCATCTCACGGTGTTGGGCGGTGGCTAGAACGCGTACTTGTGCCCAGTTCTGCTTTTTCAGCTCGAGGATCACCGGCGCCATTTTGATTGCTTCTGGCCGCGTTCCTACCGTACACATAATTTTCTTCATGTTCGAACCTGCTGGCTTGTGATCAGGGGCGGCGTAGTTGCGAAGGTATTCGTGCGCCTCGTCATGGCTCGAAGCAAAGACCAGCAAGGCCGCACCATTGAAGTACTTGTAAGCCTTACCCGATGCCAGGGTAGCAAGTGCCGCCCGGGAACCGGGCGGACTAGCTTTACCCTTGCCTGGACATTGCCATCGTCAACGACGATGCTTCCCGTAGCATCGGGCGTCATCGGGCTATTTTCCCTCAGACCGGTAGCCGTGCGGAGTCCAAGGGCCCCATTTCGCTTCGTAAAGGGCCTTGTTCTGCTCAAAGAGAGCCTGCCGATCGGCACTACGCAACTTGTTGAACGATGCCGAAAGATGATGGTGGATAAACACGTCCTCGGCGCAGGCTACCGAGCGTCCGAGTTGCTGGATGCGTCGGCAGTAATCATCATCCTCGAAGAAGCCGCGGCCGAACGCTTCATCCAGTGGGCCGACTGCCTCATAGACGTCACGGGGGAACATCACGCAGAAAAATGCTGCGGTGTGCAGCTTGTGCGTCTTGCCGATATTGGCGCGGGTATATTGACTCGATGCCTGCAGCATCTCGTCCATGTTGGAATAGTGAATCTGGATTTTTGCTTCGTTGCCGATGTTGTTGGTAACAGGGCCGATGATGCCGAGTGTCGGGTCGCGCTCCAGGTGGCGATAGAGCGTACTGAGCCAGCCCGGGGTGACGTAGGTGTCATTGTTCAACAGAACCAGATAGTCGCCGTCGGCAATGGCCAGGCCCACGTTGTTACCAGCGGCAAAACCGAGGTTGTCTTCATTCAGGATCAGGCGACGGTTGCCACCCTTGCTGGCCCACTCACGCAGGTAGTCGGGGGAGCCATCGGCAGAGGCATTGTCTACAACGATGATTTCGAAGTTGTTGTAGTTGGTGTGTTCATCCAGGCTGCTTAGGCAGGCCTTGGTGAGCTCCAGGTTATTGTAGGTGACGACCACGACGCTGATGCGAGGGCCTTGTTGTTCAGGGTCCTCGATAACGCCTATGAGTTGCTCGGCGCGGTGCAGCCAGGTCTGGTTGCTGGCAAATGCTTGCCGGCGCTGAACATCTTGCTCACTGCTGGGGTTGGTCAGTACCTGATCGAGCGCATCAAGGAATGCCTCATGATCCTGTGCCGTGTGCACCAGATTTTCAAATTGACGAATTTCCGGCAGGTCTACCGACACGACCGGTTTACCCGCGCTCAGGTATTCATAGACCTTCACTGGGTTCGTTGCCAGGGTCAACGGAATGACCTGGAACGGTAGCAGGCACACGTCGAAAGCGTGCAGGTAGCCGGGCAGTTCGGCATAGGCTTTCTCCCCGGTGAATACGACGTTCCCGTACTTGGAGAGGCGAGCGGCAGCATTGACCGTGTCTGCCCCGATCATCAGGACAAGGTGCTGGGGGAAGCGAGCCGCAATGGCCTCCAGCAGATCGACATCGAACCATTCGGCGATAGCGCCGTAATAGCCAATCACCTTCTGCCCTTCGGGTGCCTTGAACACTTCTGCCGGGCGATGGGCGAAGTGCTGGTATTCACCGGCATTTCGTATCAGTGCGCGTTTCGAGGTGCTTTTGCTCACCAGTTCATCCAGCCAGGAAGAAGTGGTGATGGTCAGGTCCGAATTTGATATCAGTGCTTTTTCAATGGCCAGCATCTCCTCGGAGACATTGCCAAAGCCTTCGTGGTGGTCCATGCAGTCATACACGACCTCGCTGTTCGGCAGTACGGTTGCCGTTTCGTACCAGAAGGCATGTTGGACTACCGATACCAGTGCGCGGGAGTTGGCCCAGGCAAGCACGCAGCCAATGGAGCTGCGAAGTTGGCTGGTGGTGTCCACGCCGGCCGGGTTGTAATAAATGACAGGTGCGCCCTTGGCATACAGATTGATCTGGAACAGGCGGCCATCACTGTCCAGCTGTTCGACATTGAACCCCTCGTCAGGGCAGTCGACCAGGTTGACGGAAATATAGAAAACCCTGCGACCGGCCTTGGCCAATGCCTGTGCCAGCTGTTGGGGCCGCTGATGCCGGAAGTGCCAGTCTATGACACCCCAGAAAATATAGTCGGGGAGCCCGGGGGCCTGCGCTGCTGGCTTGATGGCCGGCAAAGCGAATTTGCCGGCTGCTACCGGCAGCGGTGTTCTGAGTGCCGGTTGGCCCCTGGATTTGCGATAAAAATCAAGCGCTTGATGCTTGACGCTGGCGGGCAGGGGCAGGCGATGGAAGCTGGTTTTGCAGAGCTGCTTGAGCGCTTGTTTGTCTTGCGCTATCAGGCCGTGCTTGGCCAGGCGCATGGCAAAACGAAGCGGAGAGGTGAGTTTCCAGGAGTGGCTGTTCAGCAGCTGTGCATGTTCGTCTTTGAGCCTGCTATGGGACAGCAGTGCGTCTGTGAGGCGGCTTTGCAGGTTTGCCTCGCGCTCGCTGGCTTCGACAAGTGCCTTGGTCGCGTCGGCCAGGTCACGCCGGGTCTGGTTCAGCTCGTCAAGAGCCTGACGAGCCTGCAGGTGGATTTCGAGCTCGTGCGGTATCAGTTTGCCCGCCGCGGTCTCAATTTCCACCGAGTCGAGGTTCTGACCAACTTTGGTGAGCATGCGGTGGTTGACATAGACCAGCAGTATCTGTGCACCGGGCCAGTAACTGGGCACTCGGTCGCTCGTTGCAATGGAGCGAGAATGGACCAGCGTCCAGTCGCCCATCGTGAAAGGAATGTTGCTGTAGTCGAAGGTATAAAAGTGTTCTTTTATACGCTCATGCTCCTGGAACGGCAGCAACAGAACCACGAAGTCGTTGGCGTGCTGCGTCACCTGTTTCAGAACATCCCACGGCTGCTCGAAATGTTCCAGGGTATTCGAGGAAAAAACGATATCCCAGCGGCGGGTAGTTTCGCTACCCAGGAAATCAGTACACAGAAATGAATGCGACTTGTACTGGTCCGTCGCTTTTTCTATCGCTTCCGGCGAAAAGTCGACGCCCGTCACCTTGTTCAGGCCTAGCAGTTCAGCCAGGCTTACCGTGCCGTCACCTTGGGCACAGCCCCAGTCGCACAGGGTAAGATCGTTGTCCCGCCAGTAATCGACGAGCCATTTCGGCATCAGTTCGATGGCGATCTCACTGAAGAAGCGACTCTGTTCGCGCCCTTGGTTTTCTTCCCAGTCGGTTGAGAAGCGGTGATCCCAGTAGGTCAGAGAATTGACATCGCTTGGCGCAGTGTCAGTGGTGTTCGGGTCACAAGGCTGCTTCATCGGATGAGTCATCCCTAAATCGAGGTGTTAGCGTCAGACGCCGTCATGGATACAGCCATGCGAGGCATGAATTGTCCAAACGGGTTGCTTGCAAAGGAAGAGGAAAAGTACTGCGCGCCTTCCACGTATTCGTAATAGTGGATGCTGGCGGATGAACGGTTTTCAACGGCGGCGACCAACAGGTACTCGCCAGTTATCAACGGGTTCTCGAATTCAAACGTTACTTCGTCCTGAGTGGCATGTTCATCAAAGAAGTGATCATGGTTCCACGTGCTGCCGACCACCAGATCGGTACCCGCCAGATTCTTCAACGAGAATGAAACCGACAGGCCCTCTGTCCCTTTCAGCATATGCGGGCGGAAACGGATTTTTACGGTAATGGGCTCGTAGTCGACGAACAGGCTTTTTTGTTCGCCCTGGCGGTTGTAGAGCCCGGCACTGACAATCAGGCCCACATGCGAGCCCCAATGATTGATAGGCCGATGCTGCACTGGCGTTCCTGTCGTGGTTTCGGCTTGCGCTGCCACGGCGGGCTCTGTATCGGATTTGCTGCCGTTGAACAGATGTTCGGTATACAGGGCGGTAATCATGAAGACATCGCCGATACCGCGCACTACGCCTTTGTCGAGCCAAACGGCTCGATCGCACAAGCTGCGCACGGCGCCCACATCGTGCGAGACGAACAGAATACTGACGCCAGACTGCTTCATCTGCTTGATGCGATCCAGGCATTTCGCCTGGAAGCGGGCGTCGCCAACGGAGAGTGCCTCATCGACCACCAGAATGCTTGGGTTGGTGTGGATGGCTACGGAAAAGGCCAGGCGTACGTACATGCCGGAGGAGTAAGTCTTGACCGGCTGGTCAATGAAGCTGCCAATCTCGGCGAACTCTTCGATAGCGGCGAACTGCTGATCGATCTGCTCTCGGTTCAAGCCGAGAATAGCGGCATTCAGGTACACGTTCTCACGGCCGGTAAACTCCGGGTTGAACCCCGCGCCAAGCTCCAGCAGTGCGGCAATGCGCCCCTTTACCTTGATTTCACCGGCAGTGGTATTGAGCGTGCCGCACAGCATTTGCAGAAGCGTGGACTTGCCGGAGCCATTGCTACCGATGATGCCGACGGTTTCCCCGGCCTTTATCTCAAATGACACGTTCCTGACAGCCCAGAACTCCCGGCAGTAGTTTCTGCGGCCGCGGCTGAGCATCTGCAGGAGCCGATGGTGGGGCTTCTCGTAAATTTCGTAGCACTTGGATACATCGGCCACGGTAATGACGTTGTCAGAGCACATCTGCAAATCCTTTGCGAGTTTTCTGGAACCAGGCGAAGCCGCAGATTGCGGTCAAAAGGCCCAATGCATAGAGGTATGCAAGTGCAGTTGGATCTGGAGCATTACCGAAAATCAGCACATTGCGGCTTTGCTCGATGATGGTCGCCAGTGGATTCAGTCGCAGCCACTCGTGATAGGCAACTGGCAAGGCTGTAATAGGGAAAAACACCCCAGACATGAAAAGCAGGATGGTCGTTATCATATTGGTGACCTGGCTGACGTCGCGCAGGTAGACGCCCAGCGAGGCGATGAACCAGCTGAAACCGAGGGTGCCCAGAATAAGCGGGGCGACGACCAGCGGGAACAGCAGGGCTGTGCTGGGAACTGAATGGTTGAGCAAGAGCATTGCAAGAAAAAGAACGATGAAATTGACCAGTGAATGGAACAGCGAGGAAAGCAATGCCGCCCACGGCAAGATTTCCAGTGGGAACACCACTTTTTTCACATAACTCACGTTGGAAGTGATAAGTGTCGGCGAACGATTTATACATTCGGCGAAGAGGCCGTGCAGGATCAGGCCAATGTACAGGATTATGGCAAAGTCGCTCTTGCTTTCTTCGGGATTGCCTCCCCAGCGTGCCTTGAACACGATAGAGAAAACGAAGGTATAAATGATCAGCATCAGGACGGGGTTGAAGAAAGACCAGGACAATCCCAGGATTGAACCTCGGTAGCGATCAAGAACTTCTCGTTTGCTCAGCTGCACAATCAAAAGCTTGTTGCGCCAAAGGCTTCTGGCCATCTCCGTCGGCGATACTGAATAATTTTGCATTAAGCGTGCTCATTTCCATTAACCAATAGGGAGCTTGCATACTCCCGTTTGTACGACTGCTTCATCCCGGCTGGCCTCGCCTATTCATTCATCTGGCAGGAGCAACAGCTATAGCGCTCGTGCACCGATTAGATCACATCCTACGACCTTAGTGAACCTTTGCCAGGGTAGGGCCCGATGGTGCCGCAAGCAATCGTTGCAGGTAGAGGCGTAGCGCTCCTGGGCATGTATCGGGCCAGTGCTTTGTCATCATGATTCGTTGATCAGTGAAGGCAAACGGTTGCATGAAATGCTGGGGAATCGCTACAAAGTTTGATGAAATTCCCTACAGGGTCTTGCCTTTTCATGCTCTTGGAATGGCGATTTGCTGGCTCGCAGGGCAAGTCGGATGCAACAGAGTCTCTTTTGGCTTCGTTTCGCGCGGGCCTGCCCCACCCCGGGGGCAGGCGTGGCGTTTGCTGAATGCTATCATCGTGATATCATTCGTGGAAGCGCGTTTTGGAATAGAGGTGGGGAAGTTTGGTTGGATAAACTTCCGGGTGAGATGTGCTGTCATCGTTGAATGGTGATTCAGTCGCGCGGGATCAGTGATTTTTGGTGCTGTTTCATTAATGTAAATGCGCTTGTTATAGTGGCATCCAGTTATCATGGTGTCTTGACGAAACGATTAATGCGAATTTTAGTGTTTTCGTCAATTTTGCGCTCTGCCGTCGGGTTTGTCTGTTTGGTCGGTGGTGAGACTTCGATGTCGGCGAGGGCGCGTGAAAATAGTGCTTGGTGTAGCCATCTTGTTCATGCTGACACTTTATTGTACTTGTATCGTGTTGTGTTTCTTGGCGGGTAGTGCTGGTGCCCGGAACGGTACTCTGCTTTTGACAAAATGCCTTTTGCTGTGTATCTGTCGTGTCGCTGTCAGGTAAATGCTCTGCATCTAGCCCGGCATTCGGGCGCAAGCGTATCACTGCGGGTTATGCCGTCGGCTCTACGGAAAAGGCTGGCAGCCAAGATGGAATTTTCTGGTCCTAGTGTATAGAACATCAGTTGTATATTCTGCCAACGAACGTCTGCATGTATGCTTCCGTCCCCTTGCGTCAGCTGTGCCGGAGACTGCTGCCCGGTGCCTCTGCGCAGATTTCCGCAGTTACGATTCATCCGTCAGGGGCGCGCCATGCCGGCGATCTTGGGCGGCTTTTGCGAGTCATTTTTCATGAATAGACCAACAATACTGGTTACAGGGGCCAGCGGGTTCGTAGGTGGTGCACTGTGTCGCAAGTTGAGCGAGCTGGGCACCTACTGCACCCGTGCAGGGCTACGTAAGCCAGGTGCCGTGCTGCCGTCCGGCGTGCCGAGCGCAGTCGTCGGCGAGCTGGATGGCGCTACCGACTGGGCGCCTGTGCTCGACGGGGTCGATGTGGTCGTCCACACTGCCGCCCGCGTGCACGTGATGAAGGACACCGCCAGCGATAGCCTGGCAGAATTCCGCAAGGTCAATGTCGACGGCACCCTGCACCTGGCCCGGCAGGCTGCAGCGGCCGGCGTTCGTCGTTTCATTTTTATCAGTTCGATCAAGGTCAACGGTGAGAGCAGCACCCCTGGCCAACCCTTTCATGCAGATCAGGAGCCTGCCCCGCGGGACGCTTACGGCATATCCAAACTCGAAGCGGAGCAGGGCCTGTATCAATTGGCCCGGGCTACGGACATGGAGGTTGTGGTGATTCGTCCGGTGCTCGTTTACGGACCCGGTGTGAAAGCCAATTTCCAGAGCATGATGCGCTGGGTGCTGTGCGGCGTGCCGTTGCCGTTCGGGGCCGTCGACAACCGCCGCAGCCTGGTTTCAGTCGACAACCTCGTCAACCTGATCATTACCTGCATCGACCATCCACGGGCCGCAAACCAGACGTTTCTTGCCAGTGACGGAGAAGATGTCTCGCTGACCCAGCTGCTACGCCAGTTGGGCGTTGCGCTCGGCCGTCCGGCGCGATTGCTTCCGGTGCCACGGCAAGCCCTGCTGCTGGCCGCGCGAGCGCTTGGCCGACGTGATCTGGCCCAGCGCCTGTTCGGCTCATTGCAGGTCGACATTGGCAAGAACCATCAGTTGCTTGGCTGGGTGCCACCCCTGACGTTGAAGCAAGGCCTGGCCATTACCGCTCGATCCTACCTGGAAAACCGACATTTATGATTTGGCTGATTTTGGCCGCAGGGCTCGGCTCGCTGCTGATGACTGCGGCGTTGCGTCGTTATGCACTGGCCCGCAGCCTGCTGGATATCCCCAATGCACGCAGCTCTCATTCCCTGCCAACACCGCGTGGTGGCGGGGTGGCGTTTGTCGCCACATTCCTGATTGCCGCGTTGTTTCTCGGGTGGAATGGCATCATCGCCCCGGGTTTGCTGTACGGGCTGATGGGGGCGGGGGGGCTGATTGCCCTGATCGGTTTCATGGACGACCACGGGCACATTGCGGCACGCTGGCGCTTGCTGGGCCATTTTGCGGCAGCGGGGTGGGGGTTGTACTGGTTGGGTGGCATGCCGCCGCTCAGCGTGTTCGGCCTGGCGCTAGCACCGGCTGCACTCGGGGTGGTCATCGGTTTGTTGTATCTCGTGTGGCTACTTAACCTTTACAACTTCATGGACGGCATCGATGGCATCGCCAGCATCGAGGCGATATGTGTCTGCATGGGTGGAGGGCTGCTCTACTGGATGACTGGCAATACCCAGGCCATCTGGTTGCCCATGTTGCTGGCCGTCACAGTGGCCGGGTTCCTGTTCTGGAATTTCCCCCCGGCACGGATTTTCATGGGGGATGCCGGCAGCGGTTTCCTGGGCATCGTGCTTGGGCTGCTGGCGCTCCAGGCAGGATGGATAAACCCTCTATTATTCTGGGGGTGGTTGATACTCCTGGGCGTGTTCGTGGTGGATGCCACGTTTACGCTGATTCGGCGCCTGACGCGGGGTGAGAAGGTCTACGAGGCCCATCGAAGCCATGCCTATCAGTACGCGTCGCGCCGGCATGGCAGCCACTTGCCGGTGAGCCTGTCGGTAGCGGCGATCAACCTGCTCTGGCTGCTGCCAATCGCGGCAGCGGTCGTGATCATGAAGGTCGACGGAGTGCTGGGAACCTTGGTTGCCTATGCGCCTCTGACACTGCTGGCGGTCAAGTATCGTGCCGGGGAACGGGAGTAACATGGTCCAACGCAATGGCACAACCCGTTTGTTGGTGCGTTCAAGCTGGCAGGGCCTCTGCTCGAGCGAACGAGGCACATCGGCATCAAGGAGCGCAGGATGAAAGACAAGGGCAACAAGGGGCTTCGCCTTTACCTGGTGAGCCTTTCGCGGCGGAAAAAGCGGCTCTTGCAGGTGTGCACCGACGTCGTGCTGATCTGGCTCGCGTTGTGGTTGTCGTTCATCGTGCGGTTGGGTATCGATGAAATGTACAACCCCATCCTCGAACACCCCTGGCTGTTCCTCGTTGCGCCGCTAGTGGCGGTGCCGTTGTTCATCCGCTTCGGTATGTACCGGGCAGTGATGCGCTATTTCGGCAACGATGCGCTGGTTGCGATCATCAAGGCTGTGACCTTGTCATCGCTCATTCTTGCCGTCGTGGTCTACTGGTACAGCAACCATCAGGTGGTGATACCGCGCTCGATTGTTTTCAACTACTGGTGGTTGAGCCTGGTAATCATTGGTGGCCTGCGCCTGACCATGCGTCAGTACTTCCTTGGTGACTGGTTCAGCGGGGCGCATCAGCTTCCGTTCAAGCATCGCGACGAAGGGGCGACCAAGGTGGCTATCTACGGCGCGGGCACGGCTGGTAACCAGCTGCTGGCGGCACTGCGGATGGGGCGGGCGATGCGCCCCGTGGCCTTTATCGACGACGATCGCGACCTTGCAAACCGGGTTATTTCCGGGTTGCAGGTATACACACCGAAACATTTGCAGAAGCTGATCAAGGAAACCGGTGCCCAGGAGGTTCTTCTCGCGCTGCCTTCAGCCTCGCGCGCCCGGCGCAGGGAAATCCTCGCACTGCTTGAACCCTACCCGCTTCACGTGCGCAGCGTACCGGCATTCGCCGACCTGGCGAGTGGACGAGTCAAGGTCGATGACATTCAGGATGTCGATATAGCCGATTTACTCGGGCGCGACCCGGTGCCGGCACAGGGCGACCTGCTTGAGCACTGCATCAAGAAGCAGATCGTGCTGGTGACAGGGGCCGGCGGATCGATCGGCTCCGAGCTATGCCGGCAGATTGTCGGGCTGCGCCCCAAGACCTTGCTGTTGTTCGACCACAGTGAATACAACTTGTACAACATCCTGAGCGAGCTGGAACAGCGTATCGCGCGTGAGTCGTTGTCGGTGCGACTGCTGCCGATGCTCGGGTCGGTGCGTAACCAGCAGCACCTTGTCGACATCATGACCACCTGGCGGGTCGATACGGTGTATCACGCGGCGGCGTACAAGCATGTGCCGATGGTCGAGCACAACATGGCTGAAGGCATCATCAACAATGTGTTCGGCACGCTTAATACTGCCCAGGCGGCACTGCAGTCGGGGGTAGCGAACTTTGTGCTGATCTCAACTGACAAGGCAGTGCGCCCGACCAATGTAATGGGCAGCACCAAACGCCTGTCCGAGTTGATCCTGCAGGCATTGAGCCGTGAAGCGGCACCGGTGTTGTATGGTGACAGCAGCAAGATTGCGCGGGTGAACAAGACCCGCTTCACCATGGTGCGCTTTGGCAACGTACTGGGTTCGTCGGGGTCGGTGATTCCGCTGTTCCACAAGCAGATCAAGCACGGCGGCCCGCTTACGGTGACCCACCCCAAGATTACGCGCTACTTCATGACGATCCCTGAAGCCGCTCAGTTGGTGATTCAAGCAGGCTCGATGGGGCAGGGTGGGGATGTATTTGTGCTTGACATGGGTGAGCCGGTGCGTATCACCGAGCTGGCCGAAAAAATGATCCATCTTTCGGGGTTTAGTGTTCGTTCCGAGCAAAACCCGCATGGCGACATTTCCATCGAGTTCATCGGCCTGCGGCCGGGCGAAAAGCTCTATGAAGAATTGCTGATTGGCGAAAATGTGTTGGTCACGCGCCACCCGATGATCATGTGTGCCAATGAAGACTACATTCAGTGGGACCAGCTCAAGCAAAACCTTGAGGCACTGATGGCGGCCATTTCCGCTGACGACTTCAAGACGGTACGCCAGTTGCTCAGAGATACGGTAAGTGGTTATACGCCGGGTGGAGAGATTGTTGACTGGCTGTATGAGCGCCAGCGGCAGGAGCCGTAACGGGTAGCGCTTACCGTTGAAAATAAAAAGGGCCAGCCCTTACCGGGTGGTCTGTCATATATTGAATTCAAAATCTTGCCAGGTTTGGATACCTATCAGGGAAACACGGACAATGACTATTTTAGTAACAGGCGGCGCTGGCTTCATCGGCGCAAACTTCGTCCTGGACTGGTTGGCGGGCTCGAATGAGCCTGTGATCAACCTCGACAAACTCACCTACGCAGGCAATCTGCAAACCCTGAGCAGCCTGCAGGACGACAAGCGTCACCTCTTCGTGCATGGCGACATCGGCGACTCCGAGCTGGTAGCCCGCCTGTTGCAGGAGCACCAGCCACGCGCCATTGTCAACTTTGCCGCCGAGTCGCACGTGGACCGTTCGATCCACGGTCCGGAAGACTTCATCGAAACCAACATTGTCGGCACCTTCCGCCTGCTGGAAGCGGTACGCGCCTACTGGGGCGGTCTGGATGGTCAGGCGCGTCAGGCATTCCGTTTCCTGCACGTGTCCACCGACGAAGTTTACGGCTCGCTGGCTGCCGGTGATCCAGCCTTCACCGAAACCCACCAGTACCAGCCCAACAGCCCGTACTCGGCCAGCAAGGCCGCCAGTGACCACCTGGTGCGCTCGTACCACCATACCTACGGTCTGCCGGTGCTGACCACCAACTGCTCGAACAACTACGGCCCGTATCACTTCCCGGAAAAGCTCATTCCACTGATGATCGTCAATGCCCTGGCTGGCAAACCGCTGCCGGTGTACGGCGATGGCCAGCAGATTCGCGACTGGTTGTACGTCAAGGACCACTGCAGCGCCATCCGCCGCGTACTGGAAGCCGGTAAGACCGGCGAGGTGTACAACGTGGGCGGCTGGAACGAAAAGCCCAACCTGGAAATCGTCAACCGTGTGTGCGCCCTGCTGGACGAATTGCGCCCACGCTCCGACGGCAAGCCCTACGCCGAACAGATCACCTACGTGACCGACCGCCCCGGTCATGACCGCCGTTACGCCATCGACGCGCGCAAGCTTGAGCGCGAACTGGGCTGGAAACCTGCCGAAACCTTCGAGACCGGCATTCGCAAGACCGTGGCCTGGTACCTCGACAACCAGGAATGGGTGCAGAACGTACAATCCGGTAGCTACCGCGACTGGGTCGAGAAAAACTACGCAGGTCGCTCGGCATGAAGATTCTGCTACTGGGCAAGGACGGCCAGGTGGGCTGGGAACTGCAACGCAGCCTGGCCCCGCTGGGCCAGTTGTTGGCGCTGAATTCCCGCAGCCAGGCGTACTGCGGCGATCTGGCCAACCTGTCGGGCCTGGCCGAAACCGTGCGCACCTATGCGCCTGATGTCATCGTCAATGCTGCCGCCTACACCGCCGTGGACAAGGCGGAAAGCGAACGCGAGCAAGCTTTCAGGGTAAACGCCGAAGCTGTTGGCGTGCTGGCCTGCGCCGCCGCTGACTGTGGTGCGTTGCTGGTGCATTACTCTACCGATTACGTGTTCCCGGGGCAGGGTACCCAGCCCTGGCGGGAAGAGGATACGGTCGGCCCGCTGAATGCCTATGGCGAAAGCAAGCTGGCTGGCGAAGAGGCCATTCAGGCTTCCGCTTGCCAGCATTTGATCTTCCGCACCTGCTGGGTATATGCCGCACGCGGCAAGAACTTCGCCAAGACCATGCTGCGCCTGGCCGCGGAGCGCGACAGCCTGGGCGTGATCGATGACCAGTACGGTGCCCCCACTGGTGCCGAACTGATCGCCGATGTTACCGCCCATGCCATTACCGCGACCCGAGCCAACCCGGCCCTGACCGGCCTTTATCACCTGGCGGCAGGCGGTGAAACCACCTGGTGCGGCTACGCCCGCTATGTGCTTGAACATGCGGTTGCCCAGGGCGTGTCCCTGAAAGCCCATGCTGAACAGGTCAACCCGTTGACCACCGATGCCTATCCGACGCCGGCCAAGCGGCCTGCCAATTCGCGTCTGGACACCCATAAACTGCAGAAAGCGTTTGCCCTGACCTTGCCGGACTGGCGCCTGGGTGTGGCTCGCATGCTCACGGAAATACACGAAAAATGAATACTATCAAGCGTAAAGGCATCATCCTGGCGGGCGGCTCGGGTACCCGCCTGCACCCGGCGACCCTGGCGATATCCAAGCAACTGTTGCCGGTGTACGACAAGCCGATGATCTACTACCCGCTGACCACGCTGATGCTTGCGGGTATCCAGGACGTCCTCATCATCTCCACCCCGCAGGACACCCCACGCTTCGAGCAACTGCTGGGCGATGGCCAGCAGTGGGGCATCAGCATTTCCTACGCCGTACAAGCTTCGCCAGACGGCCTTGCGCAAGCCTTTCTGATCGGTGAAGAGTTCATCGGCAACGACCTGTCGGCGCTGGTGCTGGGCGATAACATCTACTACGGCCATGATTTCCAGCAACTGCTGGGCAATGCCATGGCCCGTGGTGACGGTGCCAGCGTATTCGCCTACCACGTGCACGACCCAGAACGCTACGGCGTAGTCGAGTTCGATGACAAGGGCAAGGCGATCAGCCTGGAAGAGAAGCCGGCCAATCCGAAGTCCAGCTATGCCGTGACCGGGTTGTACTTCTACGACAAGGACGTGGTCGAGATTGCCAAAGGCATCAAGCCGTCTGCACGCGGCGAACTGGAAATTACCGACTTGAATCGCGTATATCTCGAGCAGAATCGGTTGTCGGTGGAAATCATGGGGCGCGGGTATGCCTGGCTGGATACCGGGACGCATGATTCGTTGCTGGAGGCCAGTGGGTATATCGCGACTATCGAGCGGCGGCAGGGGTTGAAGGTGGCTTGTCCGGAAGAAGTGGCGTTCCGGCAGGGGTGGATCGGGGCGGAGCAGCTGTTGAAACTGGCGGAACCGTTGGCGAAGAATGGGTATGGGCAGTATTTGAAGAGGTTGGTGCAGGATCGGGTCTATTAAGACCGCCGCTACTTCAGGCTATTTGAATCTGGAGTAGCGCAAAGAATCAAGATCTAAGGAAAGTACGAACAAGTCACTCCGAGATCGGCATAACCAACGTCGCCACTGAGCGAGATCGACTCCTCAGCAGTCAAAGTCTTCAAAACCAGGGCATTGCCCTGGTTCTTGCGCGTTAAAGGCGCACCTCTCCCGAAGCATTCAATAACTACCGACGCACCATCCGTAGGTCGAGAGCACGAACAACCTAGTCAGTTGTGCTTCGTTGCCAGGACAGGGCGTTGAGCAAATTTTTTCACTCATTCCCGCAAGCTATTTCAAAAATGTTGTAGCGTACTGCTGAAGCTCGCTGGATAAAATTTTTCCCAAGCTCTTACGTGCTCCACGCTAAAGGCACATTTCCCATTTGACATTGCGCTGAGATGTTTGGTTGCGCTGGAGATGGTGTAGTAATCATTGTTTTTTCGATAAACAATATAGTTAGTCGCGTGGTATTCGCTCCCTTCAATTACGGTGCGCACTTCGTTATTGCGGGTAACCAAGATGGATGTACCGGTGTCGCCGGTTATAGACAATAGCCCGCTACCTTCGTTTATCGATAAAGGGTGCAAAAAAACAAGTTGTCTTGTCCAGTCTATTGTTGTTTGAATTATTTCCCTTGTAATTGAATCATAGGCAAGTATCGTGTTGTGGGCGGTTTTTAGTGCTGGTCTGTCAACGTTAAGATCACTATGTGATCTCTTAACCCCTAGTGCGAGCAAATACTCAAACTCTTCAATGCTGCCAGTGTTCAGATGATGTTTCTTAAGGCAAATAGATATGGTATTTCTAATTCTAGCGTTATCAACAATTAATCCATTTGCGATACTGTTAGAAATCAGCCTGAGAGCTGTCCGAGGTTTTTTATGGCTAAGGTATTCGGCAAGGCCTTCAATATAACTTCGAGAGACCCTTTTGCGCTCTTTGAAGATACAGAGAAGGTTTCGTTTGGAGATGCGGTCTCCGCAAATTATAGCATCGAAGAAAGAAGTACTGGCGAGTATGGTCGTGGCGCCATGTATAGAGAAGCGCAAAGGTATGAGTGTTATCGGGTAGCCTAACCTGCTGATTTTATCAACGTGTTGATGGTCGAGGTGAAAAACAGGATCGTGGGTAATATATATATCCCCAGCCAAATCCTGGTAGGTTATAGCGTTGTCTATGTTCGAGTTTTCGTTAAAATAAGAGTTATAGCGGTGGTCGCATATTTCATTGGGGGCAATAGAGAACTGCGGGACGAGAGAGTAAACTCTATCAGCACCTAATAACCGAGAAAACTTTAGCGCAGCATATCCGCCCATCGATCCACCGTAAACTACGCGAAAATCGCTTTGAGCTAAAATATCAGCGATCTTAACTATAGCTTTTCTTACGCTCTCTTGTGGATACCAATTTCGAGTTTTTGCCATGAACCCGATGGCAGACAGATTCAATTTCTTCGCAGGCGCTTCCGCAAAAAAAGTTGATCCGTTGGCGAGATAAAACATATCACCAAAAGTAATTACCACGCTTTTGCCTGCGCCAGGAGAATGTATGACTTGGATGTGGGTGTCTTCATACACGATCTTGTTCAAAATATACCCCTACTAGCAAAAACGGATTGTGCTAAGTGCTTGCTTTCGTTTGCCTTGTGTCTGTCTATTGGTCTATTGGGGACCTTAGATCACAATCAACTTTAAGTGCTCGTGCATGGCTCAAGATTTCTTTTATTAGATTTAAAGCCGCTTGGTAGTCGCGCTTGTTGATATAGCGTTCAAATAGATACATCACTGAGCAAAGTTTTGCAGTCTCTAAGTTGATCTGCCTGGATGCATTCTGGATATTCGAATTTCTGACGGCATCTTCCAGTTTTTGATGCTCTGTAACGGGCCAGTTTGCGCCGACTGGTTCAAAATGCCAATTACCCCATTGAAGGGATGAAAGCTGGCCATCGAGATTTTTCAAAAGTGTGTCAGGTGTGATATCAAACGAAATAAGTTGTTTAGGAAGATCGCTTAAGTACAACTTAATCGATTTCATTTCCTCTGAAAGTGCCAGGACCTGGGCTTGGTCTTGAGCAGTGACTGCATAAAGACTAAGCTCCTTTAGCATGTTCGCATGTAATCTGTTTTCTAAATGGCTTTTGGACCTTCCAAACTTCTTTAACAGCGCGGCAGGTGGAGTGAGGGCTAGTAGTTGCGCTTGAAACTCAAGAGAGTTTAGGTAGTATTCTCTACCAGACATCTTGTCTTCATGATTCCATTCAAATATGTGATATGCGCTGTCTTTCAATAACCCAGACTTCAGGAGTTTTGGGCAAGGCAAGTTGTTAATTTCTGAGATTAACGAGGCCTCTTGCGATGCTGCGTAGGCGCGAGTTGAGTCAAATAACTTTATAATAAAACTTTTACGTTTAGTATTCGATGCGCAGTCGACACCATAACAGTATACATCTGGGTAGCCAAGCTGGAAATTATTAACGCTTTCTACCGTAAAATCTTGCGTGAAAAGTGATTTTAAAACAGCAGGCATCCAGTGTTGTCGCTGTTCTGGCGCAATGAGAGTGTGGATATTGTCAGTTTTCTGAGAGGGCGTTGATAAAAGTGGGAGATTATGAAAGAACATGGCAGTAATTTGCAGGTGCTGCGCCCGCAACATAATCAGTTTGATGCAAAAGCCAATTAGGCGTTGCAGTGACTGTCTCACCAGCAACAAAGATATTAGGGCTGTAAAAGCTGGAGGGGGAGTGAAATAGAGAAAATCACCGATTACCCCCAGGAACACGATGAGGAATATAAAACCACTGACTGTGTTTAGCGCGTCTTGGGAGTGCAGGGTGATTGTCTTGCGAAGTCGTTTGGATTGGTTATATGCAATAGAGAGTATAGAGTAGGATGCAACAATGCATGCGCCGATCAAGGTGGAAATAAGAGGGTAAAAAATAAAAAGGACGATTGCCGAAATGATAAAAAATAGGAGGTCAGCCAATCCTCTGGTGAATCTGGAATATGCATTTATTGCAATGGATTCTTGGTTGTCAAACAGTACAATTTTCTTGGTTTTTGCTATTAGTGAACGCGCTCCGTGCGCGGTGACCTTTGTTGCAAGAAGTTCAAAGCACAGGTGTATGGCATAGAAAAAAATCGCGCTGACACTAAGCCAGATTACTACAGTGTTGTGTGAGTAGCTTTTAATTGCGCTGGGGAAATAATTCGGGATACTGCCTGAGCTGACAATAATAATCGCCTTCAACGGCAGAAAAAAAGCCAGAAGCAGCAAGACTTGGCTGAATATGTAAATAACTTGAACCGAGGACGTTTGGATCGGTGCCGCCCCCAAAAACTTTTTGCCGAGCGAAAAAGCCCAGCGAATGCATTGGTTGAGTTCGGTTCTGAATTGCGACATGGTTAACTCCGAATTGGGTTAGCCTGGGTGAATAATTAGAACTCGCCAAGAAGCCATGCTCCTTGGCGATCAAGAGTGTATTAGAAGTTCTCAATGAACGTTATCAGTTCCTCATGGTTTTTAAACTGATAAGTGCCTATGTGTTCGTCGTAGTAGCTTTTTTTATTTTGATTGGAGTAGTTTCCGCCGTGACGATTGTAGGAAAAAATTGGTTTTTCTAGCTTGAAAATTTTATGCGGTATGCTCCGGCCTGCAATATTCTGCACGTCTTCAAAGCGTTCATGGATTGCATAAGGCGTGAGGGGAATCATGCCGCGGCCTACCGAAAACTTGCATCCAGTCATCATCCTTGAAAAAACCACGTCATGGACGACAGAGTTTCCTCCGGGTGTTAGGTAAGTAGTCCAGATGCGATTGATTCCAATAACGGTCTGGGGGTTTTCCTCATCAAGGTCCTTGGCTTCTTGAACGGCCAACTCAACAATCTTGCTGAAATAGTGAGGGGAAATAAAATCGTCATCATCAATTGCAACGCGAATCAATAGTTGCTCAGGTGAAATTTTTTCAGGAGCGATGCCTGCGGCGCTTAACGCGCTTGTAAATATTTTTTCGCGAAGTTCAGGATATGTAGAGTTAGGTCGGCGTAAACGGTCAATGTGCGTCTCATGCTCATTTTTATATCCATCCGCAGGGTGATCATATATGTTCAATATGGTATTTCCCTGAAGTTGAAGGCGCTCAATTGATTTCCGAATTTCATCAATGGCACGGCCTTTGTCGCTGGATACATGAATCAGCCAAGCGAAGTTTTTATAGTCCTGCTTTGCAACTAGACCGATTAGTCCTTTGAAATAACTCAAGTATTTTGTTATTGCGGAAATATTTGTTTCTGTGTCGCAGAATAGCGTTTCTAGCAGTATTAATGGGGTTTTGTTGCAGAAGGATGCTTTTTTCTCGATCTCGGGCGCGCAGTAGTTGAAGCTATTGTAAGCTGTCATCATTGCTAACACGGATTCATTGTTGCCAGACGGCATGGCAATCAATAGGTCTTCTGTTGGCCCGTATACGCGAAGCGCCAGGCGAAAATACACCGTTCCTTCCGGAGGATTAAATGAAATCATCTGGTTGGACGGATGTATCTTGCTGTCAATCTTGGTTTTATTGGCGTCGAAATAAAAAAAGGCAATACTTATTGAGGTGCCATTTCTGCAAAGAAGGGAAAAAGTTGCAGATTCTATATCGCTAAACCACTCAGAAAAAACTAGCACATCGGAGTACACATACTCGTGTTCCGTCTGGCCGAGAGTGGAAATGCATGTTATACCGCCATCTCCATGCTCGAGTTTGACGTTTGGTGTACTGTTTTTAAATGCGTTGATTAGATTCATTTGAGTGATGCCATCTATTATAAAGGCGATACCGGATGAGATACTGCTATACGGAAAACTTATGTTTCTTGTAATAGCACGTTAGCCATTTTCTTAATAATTTGTTTTCGTGAAAACTTGCTAACGAAATCTCTTCTGTCAGTCACGCCAATATGGAGCTTTTGGAGTGCTGTAAGTGCCGATTCGACATCGCAGGGATTGAAAATTCCAATGTTGGTAATGTTATTTGAGGCAAATTCTGCTGAAAATCCACTCAGGCCTCCGAGGATCGGTTTCTCGGTGGCTGCATATTCAAAGAGCTTTGAAGGTATCACATTTTTCAGTGAAGGCATATCATTGAGATGCAGGAAAAGCACATCTGCATTCTGATAGTACTTGATTAAGTCGGTTCTTCGCACGGGCTCAATAATCTCGACGTTGGTAACGCTGTGTTGAGATAGTGCAGACTTCAGCTGAGTGATGGCACTTCCACATCCGATGACAGTGAATTTTGCTTGTTCGGAAAGCTTGGCTGCTAATTGCGGGATTATATGATGCAGCCCTTGGCCCATGCCGATGTTTCCCGCGTATAAAATATTTAACTTCGTACTGGCTGGTTTGCTTTGCAGTAGCGGGTTTTCAATAAAAATGTCATCAATACCATTCGTGTGCACCGTAAATGGCATATTGGGGTATTGGCTTTTGAAGTAATTCACGAAACCGGGTGATGCTAAGTTTACAGATTGAGCTTTTGTTACTGTCCAGCGTTCCAGGAACCGTAGGCTCCAAGCGGCGAGGCAGCCTACCCGCATAGGAAAAACATCCGGTAGTGCATCTATAAACAGATCTCTCAGGTCGAGGAAAAGCTTGATGTTCAATTTTCGTGCAACAAAGGAGCCGAGCGTGGCCGTCATCATCCGCGATGACGTCGCGAACACCACATCGTATTCTTTTCCTTTAATGAACTTAATAACTTCCTTGGCATATTGCGAAAACAGTATCGCCTGCCCGAGAAAACCGCCGCAGCGAGCTCCCACCGCGATGCGCCTGACAGTAACTGCTTCAGATATTTCAACTGAAGATGCTGCCGGCGTGTAGCTTTGGTAACGACTTGGCTGTGTTGTTAATACCGTAACAGTCACTTTTTTATCGCTATCCTTGACTAGCGAGTTTACCAGAGCCTTGGTCCTGAAAGACCCGGCAGAGAGGTCAGGAGGATAGTAAAAGCTGAGTATAAGGATATTCATGCTCAAGCGGCTTTATTCTTATGGCGGGGCGATACGGTCTGATAGAGATCCAATAGCAGCTTCTCCTGTGTTTCCCACGACAGATTTTTTGCGGCTTTCTTCGAGTTGTCTGCGAACTTTTTGCGTAACGCGCTGTTGCAGATCAATTTATTAAGGCTATCTATAAGGGCTTGGTCGCTACCAGCAGGAACGAGAAGGCCGGTTTCATGCTGGGAGATGATTTTTCTGATTTCCGGGAAGTTCGTTGCAACCGAGGGCACGCCCGCTATTATGTACTCGAACAGTTTGTTGGAGTCTGTGCTGAAATGGTTGAAGCAAGTATTCTCAATAGGCTGCACCGCAATGTCTGCGCCAGCAGTATATTGAGGCAGGCTAGAAAGAGGAACTGTCGGGATGAAGTGTACAACCTGCTGCAGGTTCAACTCATCTCGAATAGATATTAACTTGGAAGTCAAGCGTCCACCGCCAATGAGCACTACGTAGCAAGGGTTAAGGTGCTTGGCGCACCGTATGAGTTTTTCTAACCCTCTGCCGCTTTGAATCCCACCTTGATAGAGCACGATCGGCCATTCTTCGGAAAGGCCAAGCTCTTCGTAAAGAATACGGGTTCTGGAGCACTCGAAATATCGTGGTCTGTTTTGCAGGACAGTGGGTCTTTCAACCTTGTATAACCGAGCCAGGTATTTGGCGCGAGTATCGGTAGTCGTAATGACTGCAGACGCGCGCGGGATCAAGAAGTTCTCTACCCGCGCAACTGCTTTCTTCAAGCCTGCGTAGCCTTCCCGACTGGTACTGATTTCATGCGCATCGTAGATCAGCTTTGCGCCGGTGATGATTTTTACCAACCAGGCAGTGGGCAAGGTGTTGACGTCATGCGCATGAATGACATCTGGCCGATATGCTGCCATTTTCAACAGCAAGCCCAAGTGAGTCCACATTCGGGCAATCACTCTCAATGCCGAAATGCGCGCGTGGTCTGAATGTGCTTTTGATGCGGTTACCGGTGAAGCAATGCTACTCTTCGTTTTTCTCCAGCGCCATAATGGCGACCGAGCAACCCTGCTAACGCTGAGGTTTTCTTGAATGACTTCTGATTGCAGGGTTTTTCCAGGTGTGTGGAGTGCGAAAACCGTGACGCGGTAATCCGAAGCCGCGAGAGTTTGTGCTTCCTTCAATACTCTGGCGTCATTGACGAATTCATTCCAAACAATCATCGCGACTTTTGTCACTGCTATACCTGCTAGTCTATATTACGCGTACGGTCTGTTACGGTGTAGCTGTTCGGAACTCTCAAGACTCGCTGAAATACATTTTCATTTTGGTAGTTGGAGCACTGCTCTCACCGTTTTCAATGTAAATGGCACCGATAGTCGAGACACCATCTTTTTTATAGTGGATCTTGTATTGCTTGGCGCTATCTTCCATTACACTGCGTTTGAAACCAAGTTCTTTGAGTTGCATATAAACCGAGTTCTCGGCGGCTTTGGCAACAGACTTGGTGTAGATTTCGTAGTTTTTTACTTTTCCGTTTGGAGAGTCTTGTTCATAAGCTTTAAAGGAGTCGCCTGACGCGTTCAGGGTGTCGCCGCCTGGTAGTGTAATTTCATAGGTTTTTGCATGCGTTTGCGGTGCACTTGCATTTTGTTCTTCTTCGGAGCCACAGCCAAAAAGAGACAGGGAGATCAAGACGGCTGTTGCTACTTTGAGTTTGATTTGCATGTTTCTACTCTTGCTTCGCTTTAGTCGGTGTTGGAGTTACGCTGTAATAATTGCCAGTTCGTCTTCGATGATTTGAGCTTTAGCTGTTTGTCGCATTACACGTTGGTGTGCAGCGCAAGACATCTGTGCGAAAAGCTCAGGAGACTCGATGATCCTTTTGATTCCGTCAGCCATCATCTGGGCGTTTTCGGCGTCCGCAAGAATGCCGCACTCATGGTCCACAAACTCTGGGATCGCGGTCACTCCGTTTGTAACTGCGATAAGACCCGAAGACATCGCTTCGTCACGAGAAACACCTTGAGCGTCCATTCGGGTTGGGCACAGGAAAATACCGTACTCTTTATGCAGCGCAGCGATTTGCTCATGCTTCAAAAAGCCGCGTTCAATCTTTACGTTATTGAACTGCCGGAGATCTGAAAGTGTTTCTTCAAATAGTGCTCCATCACCAATCATTCTGAATTCGATATCGTTGAAATAGCGTTCTTTAGATAATATCTTGATCGCTTCTACGCTTAAGTCATTTGCATATTTTGCTGATGCATAAGGGCGAATAGAGAGAACTTTGAAGCGTTGGGCGGACGGTTTTTCCTGGTAAACGAACGTGTCGGTATCAATAGGGTTGTGGATGATTTCATATTGTTCTTCCGGAATGCGGAAGCCCAGGTCCTCCATGACTTCTTCAGCGAAGTAACGGGACACGAATACCAGTTTCAAAGTGGCTGGCATATCGCTCAGCATTTCACGCCAGAACGACATGCGTTTTTCGCTTTCTACCTTTGCCACCGCCAGCTGGCTTTCATCAGTGTAGTTGTACTCGCGACGCCACCACGGCTGTATTTCGGCTCCATGCACCCAGACAACTACCTTGACCAAGTGAGTGAAGCGTTTGAGTACTTGCCACATATCAGGATCCAGGAAGTGCACCAGCACACTCTTGTACTGGCCGCTTTCGAGCATCTTGGCAAGCGTAGTCTGACAGCCAGTTACTACGTCGACATTCTGGAACTCGTGATAACTGACCGCTTCATTCTTGCGCAGGCGGAAGATATCGACGTTCACATTCTGTTCCTGATAGGCTTTCACACGGCTGTGAACAAAGCCGTTGCGATATAGGTCTGTATAATTCGGATAATGGTTGGTGACAACCAAGTGGTTCGAGCGTCCCAGCATCTCCGATGGCTGCAAGTTGCGATGACCGAGCACCAAAGCCTTGATCTCTGTACTGCCAGCAGCATAGGCGCGTAGGCCGAAGCGCACGAACGCGGCTTCAGGTGGTACTTCGGAGGTCTGATTGCGGTTAGCATGCTGCATCACGTGGCTGATCCGTTGCTTGTCGGCATCGAGGAACAGCACGACCAATTGCAGATTAAGACCCGGCGTGCAGTCAAGGTATAGCTTGAGTTGTCGATTGTGAATATTGAGTTGATCCAGGCGCACTTCATTCAGTGCGTATACATATTCGTGCTTGCCATCCGCCAGCTTGGAGTTTAGGCGCCAGTTATGCATATCGACTTTTAGGTCGAGGAACTTGTTGTGCTTCACACCGAAAATTTCGGCCAATTCGCGACCGGTAAGCTCCGGCGAGTCATGGCTGACTTCCATAGGTTCAATGGCTTCGGCACGAGCCTGCAATTGGGTGATCGAAATACCAAGGTTCAGCTTCAGGTCACCAACTTTGGCGCTGATAGTATCTTGTTGCGCTGCACCGTTCTCGCAATAGTTGAACGGGTCGATAGCCAAGCCTTGCTCATGCGTGTACTCCAATGATGGCAGGCTCTTCAACCAGTTACGCAATGGCTGGTCGGCAACGACTTCAGTCTTTATCAGTGAGCGGCGTGCACTCAATGATTGAGCAGGGCGGTATGCCAGATCACTCGACAGCAACTCGGCATTACGCCCATTGCAGGCAAAGTGAGCAGCTTTACCAACCAGTTGTGCACGGCTGTAGCGCGTTGCCAGCGCGAGGTCCAGCAGATAGTTAGGGCCGTAATAGTCTTCCGGTACAAACGCGGCAACCCACGGGCTGCTGCCAACCAGTTCGCCAAGGCTGATTTTTTTCAGCTGGGCTGGTTTGAGTACCATGATACGAGGGTCGTCACTTACGATGCTGCTCTGATAGGCATCGGTGATGATAATCATGCGGACCTGACTGTAGGCCTGTCGGTCCAGGTGGGCACGCAAAATGTCGAACTGGTGGCGGTCCTGCGCTTCGCAGACGATCACAATTTCCGGTAGACGCTGGGTCTTGACGGTACCTGTCACCTTGCTGAGCACGTATTCCAAGCGCTGGGTATATGTGTGCTCTTGCATCACTTTGCGCAGGGCGGCGAGCTTCAACTTGTCACCATTCAATGGATCTTCCGCCAGTAACTGCAGGCGGCGTAGCATTTCTTCGCCATTGTCGGTGGTCACGACTAGGTCGCCGAATAACAGGCGCACACCGCGCGAGAAGTTGCTGACGGTGATGGTGTTGCAGCCCAGCAGCTCGAACACGCGACGCGCAAACATTGATTGCGATTGCTTGATCGAGTTTAGGTTGATTGCGTAGCGATAGCCTTTATATGCGGTGTCAATTTTTTCGAAGGGCAGCGTCCCGACGATATACGGCTGGTATTCTTCGGGGAATTGGTAGTTGGCATCGTTCTTGCCAAAATTGCGGTCGAAGATTTCCAACGGGCGGAACTTAGGCAGCTCGCAAACAAAGTTGCCCAGATCACGGGTACGCTCCGGGTACCGAACATAGTAGGCACCAGCGAAACAGAAGGCATCTTTGCGCTCGTACAACTCGATCGGGTTATGCAGCGCTGGTTGGCAGGCGAAGGGTAGCAGGTAGACTCGGTCGTGACCGAGAGCACCTTTATAGCGGTGAATGCAGTCGATATCGGTGGTGAAAACGTGGTCGAACTGCTTGGCAGTGGTCAAGAAGGTCTCGAAATGAACTGGGTCTTCCTTGTTCCAGAACACCGTCGGTACGTTGTGTTGACGGCACCATGCCAGAATATCCTGAAGCTCCTGGCTGTTATGGCCAACCTTGCTACCCCACAGTTCATCCTTGCCGCGCCAGGCAGACTCGATGAATAGCAGTTGTGGGCCGAAACGCTCAAGCTCCGCCTTCCACTTGGTGGGCGTGAGCTGCATCAGGTCGCATTCGTAGCGATAGGAGCCGAAGGTAAACTCATCCATGATGCAGGCTACTTTCAAGCGGCCTACAAGGTCGTCAGCCTGGCGCAATAGCGTAGCGCGGCTCTTCTCGCCAGTCGGGAGGGTAACCGGTAGTTTCAGATAGCGCTCGTCCTGAACGTTAGGCGCTGGCGGCAGAAGAGCTTTGAGCGGTTCACTGGCAAGCAATTTCTGCTCGTTCTTTTGCCGTTGTTGACTGGCTTTGCGATAAAGACGCAAGAGGCGCACAGGCAACTTCACCAAACCGCCCAATGATTTCGCGCTATTTTTTAGCTGGTAGCCCAACTGGTAGGTGGTACTTGAGCGCGTCTTGACCAACCGCTGTTCTGCCAGATGGCGTTGAGTATTGGCGCGCTCCAGATTTGCATTCAACTCATCAATCTTGCGCTGTTGATCGGCGCTGCGTTCCAGCAGTTCCTTGATATTGGCTTTCAATTGCGGAATATGTTCCGCATTCAGGGTGCGATATTTCAGATTCGCCGCCCCTAATCCTGCCTTTGATGAGTTCAGCTCATTTTCCAACTGCATGCGAAGGACTTGCCATTGCTCATTGGTAGCTGCGAGACTCGCCTCGGCCGCTTGGCGGCTAGCGATCTCAAGAGCCAATCGCTCTTCGAGTTCACCTTTTGCTTGGGTTAGAGAAGCAATAATCTCCGCTTGCTGAGCTTTGGCTGATTCTGCTTGAGCGTTGGAAAGTGCAATATCTTGCAGTTGATTTTCCAAGTCGTTGCGCTGCTCCAGCAAAGTACTAATGGTATTAACCTGAGCCGCATGCTCGCGCTTCGATTGTGCCTGAGCATCGATCACTTGCTTTAGCTGAGCTTCCAATTCAGCCTGACGAGTCTTCAACAGCACGATGAGTTCTGCCTGCAAGGCATTGGCGCGCAGGCTTTGAGCATGCAATTCCTTCATATACTCCAATTCGCTTTCCATTTCGGCTTCGAGTTCAGCCTGGCGCATGCGCCGCGCTTTTTTGATGGTGGTCTGCTTGTCTGATACTTGTTGGCTTCGAGCGAGCAAGCTATCCACGTGTTGCTCTTGATCTCTCAGTTCAAGAGCTACCTGACGAATGCGGAGCGCCGTGATGGTTTCGCTCTCAGCGGCATCGACTTGATAGGTCAGTGCATCCGATTCGGGCAGCTCAAGCAGCGGGTCTCCCTGTACAGCATGTTTTTGCCAATTGCTGGTCGTGTCAGACTCGCTTCGCAAGTTGCACGCTATAGATTCGAATTCTTTTTCAATTTCCCGAACGCAATCAACAGTAAGGTAGTCGTTTGTGTCGGACTGATATGATTCGTTTTTTACAGCAACGATGCCC
The DNA here is from genome assembly GCF_014269185.2 of Pseudomonas oryzicola. Taxonomy (NCBI): domain Bacteria; kingdom Pseudomonadati; phylum Pseudomonadota; class Gammaproteobacteria; order Pseudomonadales; family Pseudomonadaceae; genus Pseudomonas; species Pseudomonas oryzicola. Next base: position 67,049 of record NZ_JABWRZ020000003.1, on the reverse strand, counting down.
AGCCATTTGCCAAGTAATTTTACTTTGACAATTTGCAAACGCTCGGCCAGCAGGCGGAACGGTTCCATCCGGTAGAACGTCTGTCTGTGGTCAATGAAGTCTTTGACCTCGAATGGCATGGTGATCACCAGCCGGCCACCCTGTTTGAGCAGGTCATAAGCCTTTTCGACAAACAATTCGGGGCGTACCAGATGTTCAAGCACTTCGCTGATGACAACGGTGTCAGGTTCTACCTCGAGCGTATCCAGCGCGAGGAAGTCTGAATTGATATACGTGACGTTCTGCTGGATGTGGGCCGGTTCGGCAGACAGGTAACCCTTGGCCTCTTCGATGGCCTGCGGGCTGGTATCCACGCCAGTGACCTGGCAACCCTCACGTGCCAGCAGCAAGGGCACGATACCCTGCGAGCAGCCGACATCAAGGATTCTGCGCCCTTTGACCTGGGCGCAGATCCAATGGATGCGGGACTGCGTTTCGCGCATGAACTGATCCCCCAGCTTGCCGTAATAGGCTTCCATCACGCGGTCATGAATATCGGCCAGAGGTGAAGGCAGCTCAGTGTTCACGGTGGAGGTCTCAAGCGTGGGGTTGTTCATGCGGTTTGATCCATCAAGCCTGGGTAACGCCAGCGGCGTCGATCACGAATGCTGCGTCGCGTACGTTGAAGGTGCCGCGGAATTCGCGGTGCTTCACCAGCAGTACGTGAATGTCGGCGCTATCCTGCGCATGGTCGAAGTCCACGTGCTCATGGCGCGCCAGGCGCTGCGGCAGGGCTTCGATGTTCGGTTCGACCAGTTGCAGGGTGGCTTCCAGCTCGTTGCCCAGGCGCTCGGCGATGCTCAGCGCCGGGCTTTCGCGCAGGTCGTCGATGTCGGCCTTGAACGCCAGGCCGTAGCAGGCGATTTTCACTTGCTGGGCCGACTTGGCCGGGTTCTTGATCAGGAAGTTGGCCAGGGCCATCTTCACCTTGTCGATCACCCACTCGGGCTTGCTGTCGTTGACCACGCGGGCGGTGCGGATCAGGCGTGCCTGCTCCGGGGTCTGGCTGACGATGAACCAAGGGTCTACCGCGATGCAGTGGCCACCCACGCCCGGGCCAGGTTGCAGGATGTTGACGCGCGGGTGGTGGTTGGCCAGGCGAATCAGCTCCCACACATCGATGTCCAGCTTGTCGCAGATGATCGACAGTTCGTTGGCGAAGGCAATGTTCACGTCACGGAAGCTGTTTTCGGTCAGCTTGCACATTTCTGCGGTGCGGGCGTTGGTAACGATGCATTCACCTTCTACGAAGGTGCGATACAGGCGCACGGCCGCTTCGGAGCACTTGGCGGTCATGCCACCGATGATCCGGTCGTTTTCCACCAGCTCGCGCAGCACATGGCCTGGGAGTACGCGCTCAGGGCAGTGGGCAATGCGGATATCGGAAGCTTCGCCGTGGGTTTGCGGGAAGCTTAGGTCCGGGCGAGCCTGGGCCAGCCAGAAAGCCATCTGCTCGGTGGCACCGACCGGCGAGGTGGACTCGAGGATGACCAGGTCTCCCTTCTTCAGCACAGGCGCGATGGCCTTGCTGGCGGACTCGATGTAGCTCAGGTCCGGCTGGTGGTCATCCATGAACGGCGTCGGCACGGCAATCAGGAAGGCGTCGGCCGTCTCCGGAACGGTAGAGGCGCGCAGAAAACCTTCGGTCACGGCAGCGTGTACCACCATGTCCAGCTCGGGCTCGACGATGTGAATTTCGCCACGGTTGATGGTATCGACCGCATGCTGGTTCACATCGATACCGATCACCTGCTTCTTGCGGGCGGCAAAAACGGCAGCAGTTGGCAGGCCTATGTAGCCCAGGCCTACGACAGAAATTTTGTTGAAACTCATACTGCGTCCTTGGAGTTTGAGAAGGCGGAGAGTGCGTCGAGGATTCGCGCGCACGCTTTTCCATCGCCGTATGGGTTATGGGCAAAACTCATCTCGCGATAGGTCGCATCGTCGGTAAGCAGTTTCGCCAGGTGCTCGGTGATCGATTCGACGTCGGTGCCTACCAGCTTGACGGTCCCGGCGGCCACGGCTTCGGGGCGCTCGGTGGTGTCACGCATCACCAGTACTGGCTTGCCCAAGGCAGGGGCTTCTTCCTGGATGCCGCCGGAGTCGGTCAGGATCAGGTATGAGCGGGTCATCAGATACACGAACGGCAGGTAGTCCAGCGGTTCGATCAGATGAATGTTGCTGACATCGGCCAGCAGGCGGTTGACCGGTTCGCGCACGTTGGGGTTGAGGTGCACCGGGTAAACGATGTCCACGTCAGGGAACTGTCGCGCGGTTTGTACCAGGGCCTGGCAGATGCGCTCGAAGCCGCCACCAAAGTTTTCGCGACGGTGGCCAGTGACCAGCACCATGCGGCGTTGCGGGTTCAGGAAGCTGAACCGGGATTCGAACTGGCTTTTAAGCTGGGGGCTTTCCAGCTTGCGCACCACTTCCAGCAGCGCGTCGATCACGGTGTTGCCGGTGGTGTAGATGGTCGTGGCGTCGGTGCCTTCCTTCAGCAGGTTCTCTTGCGAAGTGGAGGTCGGCGCGAAGTGCAGGGCAGCCAGGGCACCTGTCAGGCGGCGGTTGCCTTCTTCCGGCCAGGGCGAATACAGGTTGCCTGTGCGCAAGCCCGCTTCCACGTGAGCGATGGGAATCTGCTGGTAGTAGGCGGCCAGGCTGGTGGCCAGGGTTGTTGCGGTGTCGCCGTGCACCAGCACCACGTCGGGCTTGAACTCGGCCAGCACAGGCTTGAGACCCTGCAGGATGGCAGTGGTCACATCGGTCAGGTCCTGGCCTGGCTTCATGATGTTCAAGTCGTAGTCGGGCGTGATCTCGAACAGCTCCAGTACCTGGTCGAGCATCTGGCGGTGCTGGCCAGTGACGCAGACGCGTGACTCGAAACGGCCATCCTGGGCGAGGTTGAGGGCCAGGGGCGCCATTTTTATGGCCTCTGGGCGGGTGCCAAATACGATTAGGGTCTTGAGGGACACGGCGACGGTCTTCTGTGTATTGAATGAAGGCGGTGGATCAAGTGCTACGGCTGTGGATCCTGGGTGTTATACAAATCGGCCGGAGGGGGTGGCCTGGGTGGCGCCACGCACGCAATAACGGACGAGGAGCCGGGGAGGAGATGAAGAAGAATTCATGTTGGCTCGGATCCTTCAAGCATAGCGGTTGTCCAGTGACGGTAAATTTATCATTTCGTCATCAAGATGGCATCCCGTTTGGCACGCATTTTTCCGCTGAAGGCCAGGTTTAGCGCTTATATATCTATAAATTGGATCCTATTTGGAGATTTTAAATCAGGAAAAACGATTGTTTGATTATATTCAGGCACCGTGCCAAGACTTTCCATTCGACCAAGCCATGCGACGAACGGATGTAGGCCTTTAGCAGCAAGGCCTGTAGGAAAAACAACTGCTTTTTGTCTGGATGAAACCTAGGTTAAATGGGAATTCACCTAGTGGCGATTTACCAGCGCCAAGATTTCATCAAGTTAACCTGAAAAATGGCTTAATGCCATTACTTTTGGGTGGAAGAAGTTGCATGTTTCACTGTTGGATTCGGTAACGATTAACGGGGCCACGACGCTGTTTGCACGGTGAGGTAGACGCTAGGGTTGATTGCACAGCCGAAGGAACACGGCTGCTGGAAAATGACCAACCCAAGGAGTACTCACATGCGTAACAATGTTCTGTCGTACCTTTTGCTTCCCCTGTTCGCCAGCCTGTCCTTTTCCCTCAGCGCTGCCCCAGGTAGTGCCACGGCAGCGCCCGAGCCGGTGCCGGTGGTGGGCCAGCAGGTGGCCCAGCAACCGCAGCGGCTAGACCTGAACACGGCTGATGCAGTCACATTGCAGAAGGAGCTGAACGGCATTGGCAAGGCCAAGGCCGAGGCCATCGTGGCCTACCGGGAGGCCAATGGGCCGTTTGCCTCGGTGGATGAACTGCTTGAGATCAAAGGCATCGGCAACGCATTGCTGGAGCGTAACCGGGACAAGCTGATGGTGGAGTAGGGTGGCAGGAGGATGAGCCTGTCGGCTTGAGGTTGCTGGCTGGAACCTGGGGCTGCCATGCAGCCCATCGCGACACAAGACCGCTCCTTGGCGTTGGCCTTCTAGCGGTCTTGCGCATCCTTGGCATCCGCTTCGGCGTTGCGCTCATGCACCTTGCGCAGTTGTTCTTCGGTCAGCGGCAGTTTCTTCGCCGTGTCGCGCAGCAGCATCAGCCCGCCAACGATCGAGCCGAGGGCTATGATGAGTATCAGCCAGGCATACCAGGGCATTGTCGTTCTCCTTTACCGATGATGGGCAGTGCTTGTACGAAATTTGAGCAAATACCCGCTCCGTTGGTTCAATTATAGGAGCCAGGCCATGCCGGGCCAATTCCGTGACTTGCGGGCCCCAAAGCCAGCGTCACTTCGTTTACAATGCGCGCCGTTTTCGACTTGCCAAGAGACCCTGCCATGTCCGCCTGCCAGACGCCCCTGATCGTCGCCCTGGATTTCCCTACCCGTGAGGCCGCCCTGAAGCTGGCTGACCAGCTTGACCCTGCGCTGTGCCGGGTGAAGGTTGGCAAGGAACTGTTCACCAGCAGTGCTTCGGGCATTGTCGAAACCCTGTGCGACAAGGGCTTCGAAGTGTTCCTGGACCTCAAGTTCCACGACATCCCCAATACCACTGCCATGGCGGTGAAGGCGGCGGCCGAGATGGGCGTGTGGATGGTCAACGTGCACTGCTCCGGTGGCCTGCGCATGATGGCGGCCTGCCGTGAGGAACTGGCCAAGCGCAGCGGCCCGCAGCCGTTGCTGATTGGCGTGACCGTGCTGACCAGCATGGAGCGTGAAGACCTGGCCGGTATCGGCCTGGATATCGACCCGCAGGAGCAGGTGCTGCGCCTGGCGGCGCTGGCCGAGAAGGCTGGCATGGACGGCTTGGTGTGCTCGGCGCTGGAGGCCCCGGCGCTGAAGGCGGCGCACCCGTCGCTGCAACTGGTGACCCCAGGCATTCGCCCGGCGGGCAGCGCGCAGGATGACCAGCGCCGGATCCTCACCCCGCGTCAGGCCCTGGATGCAGGCTCGGATTACCTGGTAATCGGCCGTCCGATCAGCCAGGCCGCCGACCCGGCGCAGGCGCTGGCAGCGGTGGTGGCGGAGATTCGTGGGTAAGTTGCCAGCCTGAGGTGCTCGCCTTGAGCGCCATAGTGCCGGCGAAATCGAGCGCCGCCCGCGTGGCGCTCGATCTACCAGGTGCTAAATCTCCCAGGGCCTGCACCCGCAAGCCCAACCCCGCAGTCAAACCTTCAGCACCAGTTTGCCAAAGTTCTCCCCACTGAACAGCTTCAGCAATGTCTCGGGGAAGGTCTCCAGCCCGTCCACCACATCCTCCTTGCTCTTCACCTGCCCGCTGGCCAGCCACCCGGCAATCTCCTGCGCGGCCTTGCCGTAGTCCTTGGCATGGTCCATCACCACGAAGCCTTCCATGCGCGCACGGTTCACCAGTAGCGACAGGTAGTTGGCCGGGCCTTTCACCGCTTCCTTGTTGTTGTACTGGCTGATTGCGCCGCAAATCACGATGCGGGCCTTGAAATTGATGCGGGTCAGCACGGCATCGAGGATGTCGCCACCCACATTGTCGAAATACACATCGACGCCTTGCGGGCATTCGCGCTTGAGCCCAGCCAGCACGTCCTCGGCCTTGTAGTCGATCACCCCGTCAAAGCCCAGTTCGTCCTTCAGGTACTGGCACTTTTCGGCACCGCCGGCAATGCCGACCACGCGACAACCTTTGATCTTGGCAATCTGCCCGACAATGCTGCCCACCGCACCAGCCGCACCGGAAATCACCACCGTGTCGCCGGCCTTGGGCTGGCCGACTTCCAGCAGGGCGAAGTAGGCGGTCATGCCAGTCATGCCCAGTGCCGACAGGTAGCGGGGCAGGGGCGCCAGGCTGGGGTCGATCTTGTGCAGGCCCTGCGCATCGCCGGTGAAGTAGTCCTGCACGCCCAGGGCGCCGCTTACATGGTCGCCCGGCTTGAAGCCGGGGTGGTTGGACGCGACCACCTCGCCAACGCCCAGCGCGCGCATCACCTGGCCGAGGGCCACGGGCGGGATGTAGGACTTGCCCTCGTTCATCCAGCCGCGCATGGCCGGGTCCAGCGACAGATACAGGTTGCGTACCAATACCTGGCCTTCACCGGGTTGTTCGGCAGCAACGGTCTCGAAACTGAAGTCGTCGCGGCGCACGGCACCGACCGGGCGTTTGGCGAGCAGGAAGCGGCGGTTGGTCTGGGTCATGGCGGGTCCTTGTGAGCAGTGAAGGGGTAAGGCGTTCAATCTACCCTGTTGATGTAGGCAGGTCCGTAACATCACTGACAAGCATGGTAGCCCAACCGAAGGGGTGATGATGCTGCCCGGCCGGGTGGTTGCTGACTATGCTCTGAACCCCACCCAGCACTCTCAGGAGCACGCGATGAGCATGACCTTTTCCGGCCAGGTCGCCCTGGTCACCGGCGCTGCCGCCGGCATCGGCCGGGCAACCGCCCTGGCTTTCGCACGGGAGGGCCTGAAGGTGGTGGTGGCCGACCTCGACCCGGTCGGCGGCGAGGCCACTGTGGCGTTGATCCGTGCGGCGGGTGGCGAAGCGTTGTTCCTGGCCTGCGACGTTACCCGTGACGCCGAGGTGCGCCAGTTGCACGAGCGCCTGATTGGCGCCTATGGCCGGCTGGACTATGCCTTCAATAACGCCGGTATCGAGATAGAGCAGGGCCGCCTGGCCGAGGGCAGCGAGGCAGAGTTCGACGCCATCATGGGCGTCAATGTCAAGGGCGTGTGGTTGTGCATGAAGTACCAGCTGCCGTTGCTGCTGGCCCAGGGTGCTGGCGCGATCGTCAATACCGCTTCGGTGGCAGGGCTGGGCGCGGCACCGAAAATGAGTATCTACAGCGCCTCCAAGCACGCGGTGATCGGCCTGACCAGGTCGGCAGCCATCGAATATGCCAAGAAAGGCATCCGGGTGAATGCGGTGTGCCCGGCAGTGATCGATACGGACATGTTTCGTCGTGCCTACCAGGCCGACCCACGCAAGGCCGAGTTCGCTGCCGCCATGCACCCGGTAGGGCGCATTGGCAAGGTGGAAGAGATCGCCAGCGCGGTGCTGTACTTGTGTAGCGATGGTGCGGCGTTTACCACCGGCCATTGCCTGGCGGTGGATGGAGGGGCTACGGCGATCTGATCTTGATGGGCTGGGGTATTTGCCGCAGCGTATTCAGCGCCTGTGAGATCGAGCGCCACGCAGACGGCGCACGATCTCACAGGCGCTGAATACCTTGCGGCTAACGGTCTTACGCTGGTGTTTCTTCGCCATCGAAAACGACGTTATGCGGCGCCTGTGCGCGCTCGGTCATGCCGTAGTCGCGCAGAACCTCGGTGACCCGTACGCGGTAGTTGTGGAAGATCTTGTTACGGCCGGCCCTTTGCGCGTTCAGGTGCGCCGAGACGTTGCGCCAGTCTTCCACCGCTTTCATGTCACGCCAGTTGGTGACCGACATGACTTTCTTCGGGTTCTGGGTGCTCTGGAAACACTCGACACCCAGGAAACCTTCCATATCTTTGAGCAGCGGGGTCAATTTGTTCACCAGGTCGACGTAGACCGGCCCCTGGCCTTCGACCGCTTCCAGTTCAAACATTACTACGATCATCGTTGACTCCTCATCTTGCTTCTTATTGATAAAACGGACTTCCTGGTCCACCAACAGGTGAGCACCCTGGCTTGAACGAATAACGAGAAGGTCGCTGGGACAAACTGCACAGGCTTTCGGTTTCCTTGAGAAAGCCTGGCAAGTGCGACTGATGATGACGTGCCGCAAGCAGCACCTCCCACCTTCCTTGGTTCGTCGGGAGTCATGTTCCTTGTTGTGGTTTGCCGGTCGATTTATACGGTGGAACCTGCGTGGTCTGCCATTCCAGTTCTGCTGGGCCCGACAGACCACTTTGCCACGAGTGGTTGGGTCACCCCATGTGCGTGGCGGTGGTGAGGTTGGCCAGCCACTGGCCGGTCACCTCCCGTGCTGCCTGGCTCAGACGATCGCCGAGCGCGGCGGCATCGGCCCGCAGCTTGCTGGGGTCGATGCCTGCCATGCCCAGTTCGCAGGCATGCCCGACCAGCCACTGTTCCAGTTTGTTCACGTCTGCTTCCAGATGAAACTGCAGGCCTAGCACGTTGGAGCCGATGGCAAACGCCTGGTTGGCGCCAATGGCGGTGCTGGCCAGGTGCACGGCGTCGGCCGGGATGTCGAACTGATCGCCGTGCCAGTGCAGAACCGGGGTGTCACGCAATGCCGCCAGCGGCGATTGCTGGCCTGCCATGGTCAGCGTCAGGGGGCTGAAACCGATTTCCTTGACGCCCAACGGATAGACCCGGGCGCCGAGGGCGCGGGCAATCAGCTGGGCACCCAGGCAGATACCCAGTATCGGGGTGCCTGCCTGCAGGCGCTGGCGTACTGCCGCCAGTTCCCCTTGCAGAAACGGGTAGACCAGTTCGTCGTAGGCGCCGACAGGGCCACCCAGCACGATCAACAGGTCGGCCTGCTGGATCTGTGGAGTATCCAGCGGGGCCTGGGTAGCGTCCACGTAGTGCAGCTGATAGCCGTGTTCTGCCAGTACGGCATCGAGCGAACCGACGTCTTCGAAATGGATGTGGCGCAGAGCAATTGCTGTTTTCATGAGAGCAATCATCAGTAGAAAGGCCGGTGGAAAAATTCAGGCGGTAGGGTTCAGCTCGACAGTGATGTTCCCCGACAGCGGGAACGTACAGCACGCCAGGGCATACCCCTCATGCTTGTCCTGATCACTGAGGCAGAAGTCGGACTCGAACTTGCACTCACCGTCCGACACCTTGATCCGGCAATTGCCACAGATTCCCGAGCGGCACAGGCTGCGCACGGCGATGCCGCTGGACTCAAGCATGTCCAGCAGGCTTTTGCCCGCTGGCAGTTCCAGTACCTGGTCGCTATCGTGCAGGTGCAAACGCACCGAATTGCCCGCCTGGGCGTGTTCCGGGCCGGCTGGCTGTGCTGCTGCCGGTGGCGTAAACGACTCGATCAGCAACTCGCTGTCGGGAAACATCGCCAGGCTGTGCTCGCGAAAACCCTGGGCAAACCTGTGGCTGCCGCAGATGACCACCGCATCGGGCTGGCCCAGCAGGCTCAGGCACTGCGCCGTCGGCCGCCCGGCGCGGAAGTGGCCGTTGTTTCTGACAGGCTCCCGGGTGACGTATACATGCAGGCTGAACCACGAGGTGCTCAGGTCCAGCTCCAGTAATTCGTGCAGGAACGGGATGTCGGCAATGCTCGGAACGCACAACAGCAGCGTTACCTTGGGTACCGTCTGGCCGTTGCGTGCGCGCTTCACCAGTTCACGCAGCAAGGCGATCGGCAAGGTGATGCCGATGCCGCCGGCAAGCATGCCGACCTGCTCATGGTCGATGATCGAAGCCACCGAAATATCACCCGCAACGAATTGCAGTGGCGCTGTCACGCCCTCTTGCAAGGTGGCATGCAGGTGGTCCGAAACGCCCCCGCGGCCTTCGCGCTTGACTGCGATCTCGAACAGGTCGCTGGCATCCTTGCGGGTAATCGAGTACAGCCGCTGTTGTTCGATGCCGCTGGTGTCCGGGTATTGCAAGGCGATGTGCTTGCCAGGTTCGAGGCTGCCGAGAAACTCGGCATGGGCGCCCTGGGCGCTCAAGGTAAAGACCTTGATGCCAGCGGTTTCACTGGTAACACGCTCGCAACGTGCATGCAGGGTCATGGCATTCATGCGTAGGCCTCTTCATGCAGGGCGGCGATGGCGCTTTGCGAACTGCCCAGGCCTTTGCCGGTAAGGCCGATGCGGTTGATCAGGCTTTCGACCGAGTCGGTGTAGACGCTGATTTCGTTGCTGTCGCCAACGTCATTGAGGATCTCCCGGGCGTTGGGGAAATCGAGCATCGAGAACACCGTACCCCACGCGCCCAGTTCGTTGTTGGCGAACATCTGCACGGTCTTGAGAATGATCGACCGCAGGTACTCGCGCTCCTTGCGGCTCAAGCCATGGACGATATCCGTGGCAACGAAGCTGAAGACGCTGGAATGGCTCCACTCGTCCATGGCGTGGGTGCGGGTAACTTCGTGACAGATGGCCTGGATCGAGGTGTCTTCGGCCATGGTCTTGAGGTAGTCGGTGATCAGCGTCTCACTGGCGCAAGCGATGGCGAAACGGGTCAGCCGGCGCTCCCACTCGGCGTTACAGTTGGCCAGCAGGCCTTCGCGCCAGGTCACCAGGTTGAAGGCAGTAAAGTCCAGCGGCGCCAGCTTGCGCATGGCGTAGATGTAGTTGCAGGCCATGATCGACATCCGCGTGTGCAGCGCCTCGTCCAGCAGCGCCTGCGACATCACGTCCTGCAGCAGCATGCGGTTGTGACTGGGTGGCGGCGTCTTGATGATGTCCTCGCAGGCGGGCACCACGACGTTGCATTCGATGTAGATGGTTTTGAGGTTGTAGATGCCCCAGGCATAGGACAGGCATTTCGATTGCAACGCTTCAGGGGCTTCCTGCCAGGCCTGGTGGTTGCGAAACGGTAGCAATGAGGCAGTGAAATCTTGCTTGTCCGGGTCAAAGGCCAGGTTCCAGTAGTCCGGTAGTTCCTGGTTGACGGCGGCGCGGTTTTTCCAGAGTGTGGACAACTTCGTCAGCATGCTATGAACAGCATCGTCGTTGTCACAATTCAAACGTTCCATGTTTAATTTCCATTGGTCAGGCTGTTGTTGTTTTAAGGCATAGATAGGCGGCAATGGCTGAGCCTTCACTCATCATCACCGGTCCTGCTCCGTTGCCAGAACAGGGGAGGCGCGATTTCATCGATGCTCCGCGACGACGTCAAGAAGGTTTGACGCAGAGCACCGGGTCTTTGCGGGTTCTGAACCTGCTCAGGTACCACTCCTGCATCAAGGTCAGCACAACGGTCAGGCTCATGAACGCCACCGAAGCCCAGAAGATACCGTTGGGGTGGCCATGGTCGAGCAGCCAGCCAAAGCCGATCGGGCCGACTGCACCACCGATGTTGAAACCGGTGGAGACGATGCCGAAGGTTTTCCCTTCTGCGCCTTTGGGCGAGGCCGCGCGCACCAGCATGTCGCGCGACGGGGCGATCACACCGGTGAGAAAACCGGTGATGCCCAGGGTGATGGTCAAAGCCAGGCCACTGAGGCTGGCCGTCGCGACAAGCGCTGTGAGCAGCGCCGCCAGGCCAAAGGCGCTAGCGGCAACCACGCCGTGACGCTTGGTGCGGTCGGCCAGGGCGCCTCCGCAGAGCACACCGAAGGCACTGGCAAACAGGAAGGCGGTGAGCGCCGAGTTGGCCCAAGGCAGGGTTGCGCCCTGGCCTTGCATCAGGGAGGCAACCGAAAACTTTTCAATCGCGCTGGTGCTGAGGTTAAGCAGCACGAACAGTACCGTCAGGGTCAGGATCATCGGTGACAGCAGCGACCGCGGGCGGGCACCATCGGTGCCAGAGGAATTCCCGAGGGCGCTCGGTTCGGCGTGCAGTGGTCTCACGCGGGTGATGCCCGAACCCGGCACCAACAGTAGCGCCAAGGCGGCAAAGCCCGCTAGCGCGGCTGCGGCAAAAGCCAGGCGTGGTTCGCTGGCGGTGGCCACCCCAAGCAGGAAGACTGGGGCAATGGCCGCACCGAGAAAGCCGGCAAAGGTATGTACCGAGAAAGCCTTGCCCATGTGCGCGGGGGCGATGCCCTGGGCTAGCAGGGCATAATCGGCAGGGTGGTAGACGGCATTGGCGACACCGGCCAGGGCCATGGCGATCAGCAACCAGGTGTAGGTTGGAAACAGTGCGATCAGCAGGAAGCTGAAGCTGCCCAGGGCTACCCCGGCGATCAGTACGCGGCGCCCGCCGTAGTGGTCGACGGCATAACCCATGGGGGCCTGTACCAGGGCGGTGACGATATTGAAGATACTCAAGGCCAGGCCCAATTCCACATAGCCCACGGCAAATAGCTGCGGCAGCACCGGGAACAACGCCGCCAGCGCCATGATGTGCAAGTGACTGACCCAGTGCGCTGTCGCCACTTGGGGCAGCAGTCCGATACGAATCGACATGGCTCAACTTTTCTCGATCTGCGTGATGGCTTCACGCGGGAAAATGCCCTGATCCCTCTACACCGCTTGTCGGCGACGGCCGCGGATGCTCGGCCAGGATCGTTTCGGCACCGATCTTAGGCAGGATATGGTCTAGCGTGATAGTCCATTTTTTTTGATGTCACCAGACCACTTTAAAGCAGGCAGGCAAACCCACGGCTCGCCCAGCCCTGTCGGCGTCGCGGCCCTGGTGCAGAAAAGTGGTCTGCAAAGTTCGCTTGAACTGGTATATCCCGCCTGTGTGCAGGCCGGTAGGGTAGGTTGATGAACAAGCCCCAAGCGCTGGCAGTGTGGCTTGTTATTTCACCTACATCGAGACAGGAGTCCCCATGCCGCACATTGCCTACACAGACGGTCACGCGCTGCCTGTGGTCAGCTCTATTGCCTTGCATCAGGCCGATCGTGAGATCTGGCGGGCTATCGACACCGAGCGGCAGCGCCAGATGCACTCGATCGAACTGATTGCCTCGGAGAACTTCGTCAGCCGTGCGGTGCTGGAAACTCAGGGTTCGGTATTGACCAACAAATATGCCGAGGGCTACCCGGGTCGCCGTTATTATGGCGGCTGCCTCAACGTCGATGTGGTCGAGAGCGTCGCCATCGAACGCGCCCGGCGCCTGTTCGATTGCAACTATGCCAACGTCCAGCCGCACTCGGGCAGCCAGGCCAACCAGGCCGTTTTTCTTGCGTTGCTTTCCCCGGGCGACAAGGTCCTCGGCCTGGACCTCAAGGCCGGTGGGCACCTGACCCATGGCGCCACATTCAACATGTCAGGGCGCTGGTTCCAGGCCCTGAGCTACGGGGTAGACCCGCTCAACCACAGGGTCGACATGGATGAAGTCGAGCGCATTGCCCGGCAGGAGCGGCCGAGGCTGATCATCGTCGGCGGCTCGGCCTATTCGCGCACCCTGGACTACGCCCGTTTCCGGGCAATCGCCGACGAGATCGGAGCGTTCTTCATGGCCGACATGGCCCATGTCGCCGGCCTGGTCGCCGGCGGTGCCTTCGCCTCCCCGGTGCCCTTCGCCCACGTCACCACGACCACCACGCACAAGACCCTGCGCGGCCCGCGCGGCGGCATGATCCTGTGCAACGACGAAGCCATCGCCAAGAAAATCAACGCTGCGGTGTTCCCTGGCATGCAGGGCGGCCCGCTGATGCACATCATCGCAGCCAAGGCGGTGGCCCTGGGCGAAGCCTTGCAGCCCTCGTTTCGCACCTATGCCCAAGCCGTGGTGGAGAACGCCCAGGCGCTGTGCGGGCGCCTGGCTGAAGGCGGTCTGTCGATCGTGTCCGGAGGCACGGATTGCCACCTCGGGGTCGTCGACCTGCGCCCGTGGGGGCTGGCTGGCAATGTCGCCGAACACGCCCTGGAGCAGATCGGCATCACCCTGAACAAGAACGCCGTGCCCAATGATGAGGCGCGCCCGACCATAACGTCCGGCATTCGCCTGGGCAGCGCCGCGTGCACCTCGCGAGGGATGGGCTGCGATGAGTTCCTGGAGATCGGCGACATGATCCTGGCGCTGCTCGGCGGCGTACGCAGTGGCACCATCGACCGACGAACCGAGAACTCCATCCGCGAGGGTGTCGCCGACCTGACCCGGCGTTTTCCACTGCCTTACTGAGGCCCGATAGGCTATTGCAAAAAGGACTTTTCAATGCCGGACAAAAACTACAATGGCCAGCCCAGCCAGCCCGTTCTGATGCCCGCTGTGCTTGGCGAGCTCGTGCTCGTCAGCGAGTCGCAGCTGGCATCCATGGAGCTGAGCGTGGTCGCCCGTGTGCAGGCGATCAAGCGTGCCTGGCTTACTGCACAGGTCCATAGCCTGCTTATGGATTACGCCCTTGGGCACTAGGGGGCAGGTCATGAAAGGAGCCCCGACCTTGACGCTGAATTTGAAGGAACACACGATGACTCCCTATTCCGAGTGCGAAAACCTGCTGACCCAGATGCTTGATCTGCAGCGCTCGATCAACAGCATCATCAATCCGCACTGGCGCAACGCCCGGCAGCAGTATTACCGGGCGATCTGGATAGAATCAGCGGAACTGGCCGATCACCTGGGCTGGAAGTGGTGGCGGCAAAACGAATGCAACCTGCAGCAGGTGCATCTTGAACTGGTCGATATCTTCCACTTCGGCCTGTGCGACCTGTTGATGCGCTGGCCCGAAGACCAGCCGCCACCCGCAGCTGCGGTCAACGCCATGACCCGGCTGTTGCCCCTGCGCCACCCGGCGCCAAGCGAAAACATCCTCCGCTGCCTGGAAGACTTCGCCGGACTCTGCCTGCAAACGCGACGGTTCGATATCGCGGCGTTCTGCGAGTTGGCCGGGCAGTGCGGGCTGTCGCTGCATGGGTTGTTCAAGTCGTATGTCGCCAAGAATGCCCTCAACCGTCTGCGCCAGGAGCGTGGTTACCAGACTGGTAACTACCGCAAGACCTGGGCCGGGCGCGAAGACAACGAATGGCTGGCCGAGCTGCAGGCCAGTGTGCCGTTCTCTGCCCAGCACTATGGTGCCGATATATTCGCCGCTTTGTCCTGTACCTACGATGAGTGCCAGGCAAGGGAGGCGGTGGCCTGAGCTACTTCTTGTTCAGGGCATTGGCCAGGCGCAGCATCGCCGCTTCGATTTCATAGGCGGTGAGTGACGAGTATCCCAGCAACCAGCCCTGTTTTTTCTCTTCGCCAGCGTACAGCCGGCTCAGCCCTGGCAGTTGCACGCCGGCACTGGCAGCCTGGCGGATGGTCTGTTCTTCCGACCAGCCATCGGCCAGCAGGCAGGGAATCTGCAGGCCGCCTTGCGGACGCAGGGCGACTGCGATGCCGTCCAGGTGCTTGGCGATGGAGTCGAGCATGATCGAGCGGCGCCCGGCGTAGAGCTTGCGCATGGCGCGTACGTGGGAGTTGTAGTGGCCGTCCTCCATGAACCGCGCCAGGGTCAGCTGGAGGATTTGCGGGGTGTGGCCGTCCATGATGCTGCGCGCACAGCTGAAGGGCTTGACCAGTTCATAGGGCAGCACCATGTAGCCCATGCGCAGGCCGGGGTAGAGGGTCTTGCTGAACGTGCCCAGGTAGATGGTCCGTTGGTACTTGTCCAGGCCCTGCACGCAGGCGGTGGGCAGGCCGTCGTAGTGGAATTCGCTGTCATAGTCGTCCTCGATGATCCACTTGCCGTGCTCAGCGGCCCAGTTGATCAGTTCCAGCCGCCGCTCCAGCGGCAGGGTCGCACCGGTGGGGTATTGATGCGACGGCGTCACATACAGGCAGTTGGCACCGCTGCGGTCAGCCTGCAACAGGTCGGTGCGGATGCCCTGGTCATCGACGTCGATCGGTACGACCTTGGTCTCCGCAGTTTCAAATGCCTTGCGGGCGCCGTAATAGCCGGGGTTCTCCAGCAGGATCGGCTTGCCGGCATCCGCCAGCAGTTGAGCGCAGAGGAATAGCGCTTGGCGGGTACTGCTGAGTACCAGGACCTGGTCGGGCGAGCATTTGGCACCACGCTCAAGGTTCAGGTAGGTGGCGATGGCCTTGCGCAGCGGCTCGGCACCTTGCGGGTCGCCGTGCAAGAGGACGCTGGCGCGGTAGTCCTTCATGGCCTGGCGCTGCAGGCGCTCCCAGACATCGGTGGGGAAGGTGCGGGTTTCCGGCAGGCCGGTGGCGAAGGCCTTGATCACCTGTGTGTCGCTGATGCCGCCGCTGTCAAAGATCATCTGCCCGCGCCGACTGAGGCCAGGGCCGGCAGGCGCAGTTTCGCTGCGACGGGTGTCTTGCTGCTTCATGCGTCGGCGTGCTGCGCCACGCAATTCGGTACCGACGTTTTCCGATACGTAGCTGCCCGAACCTTCGCGGCGGCTGATGAAGCCGTCCCGGTGCAGTTGCACGTACGCGTTCTCGACAGTATCGCGGGCCACCCCCAGCGACTTGGCCAGGACACGGGTAGCCGGCAATTTGAGGCCGGGGTCCAGGGCGCCATCAAGAATCAATGAGCGCAGGGCGCGCTGGATCCGTTGATGCAGGTCGAGCAACTGAAACTCGGCGTCGCCCAGCCGCATCTTCAGGGTCTCAAGCTCGAAGGTCTTGGTCATGTGGTCTGCCTCAAGCCTTTAAAATGGCCTACAAAGGCAGGCCATTCTATCCGTAGACTCTGTTCGTCGCCAGTGCAATGCCACAGGCGCTCCCAGGCCTTTATGGCGAGATTGAACAGGGGTTGGATAAAGCATGGCAAGGTCACACAATTTCAGCGCAGGGCCTACGGCGCTGCCGATCGAAGTGCTTCGGCAAGCTCATGATGAGTTCTTCGACTTCGCCGGCACCGGCATGTCGGTGATGGAAATCAGCCACCGTTCCGAGGTGTTCATGGAGATCGCCCATGAGGCCGAGCAGGACCTGCGCACGATACTCAAGGTGCCTGACCGATACCGGGTGCTGTTCGTCCAGGGCGGGGCATCGCTGCAGTTCGCCCAGGTGCCGATGAACCTGCTGGGTGCCAAGGGCAGTGCCGATTACCTGCACACCGGGCTGTGGTCGGGCAAGGCTATCGAAGCGGCGCGGCGTTATTGCGATGTGCGCGTCGCCGCCAGCAGCGCGGCCACCGGCTTTGATCGTGTCCCGACGGTGGGGGAGCGCAACCTCGACAGCAACGCCGCCTACCTGCACTACACCGAGAACGAGACGGTGCATGGCGTGCAGTTTGTCGATGTTCCCCAGACCACTGTGCCGCTGGTGTGCGATGCCTGTTCGAGCCTGCTGTCCAAGCCCATCGACGTGGCCCGCCACGGCCTGATCTACGCCGCCGCGCAAAAGAACATGGGGGCGGCCGGTATTACCGTGGTGATCATCGACGAGGCACTGCTCGACCGCGCCCTGGCACTGACGCCGGACATCCTCAGCTATGCCCGGATCGCCAAGGCCGACTCGATGCTCAATACCCCGGCGACCTTCCCCTGGTACCTCACCGGCCTGACCCTGAAGTGGATCATGCACCAGGGCGGTATCGAGCGGATTCACCAGATCAACCAGGCCAAGGCCGAACTGCTCTACCGCACCATCGATGACAGCGAAGGTTTCTACCACAACCCCGTGCAGGCGCCTTATCGCTCGCTCAACAACGTGCCGTTCACGCTCGCCGACCAGACCCTGGAGGACACCTTTCTGCGCCTGGCCGAACAGTCCGGGCTAAATGGGCTGAAGGGCCACGCCTCGGTCGGCGGCATGCGCGCCAGTATCTACAACGCGGTATCGCTGCCGGCGGTCGAGGCCCTGAGCGATTTCATGAAAGATTTTGCCCACGTGCACGGTTGAGGCCAAGCCAGTCGGGAGACTGATGTGGTCCGCCAAGTGGTCTGGACGACCCAATGAAAGTGTAGGGGCTAGACAGGCCAGTGCGGCGCTATAAATCGATTTCCAGTCGGGGCTTGCACCCCGCTTTGCAAGGAGCACACAAATCATGCCTTCAACACCCTCCAGATCTGCATTGCGTCTGAGCGATCTGACCCACCCGATCGTCGCCGGGCTGATCTCGGTGATCGTCAACTATGGCGGTACCTTCATCCTGGTATTCCAGGCCGCCAAAGTGGCAGGGTTGAGCCCGGAATTGACGGCATCCTGGGTCTGGTCGGTGTCCATTGGCGTCGGCGTGACCGGGTTGTTCCTGAGCTGGGTCTCGCGCGAGCCGATCATTACCGCCTGGTCGACCCCGGCAGCGGCATTTCTGGTCGTGGCCCTGTCGACTACGCCCTACGCCGAAGCGATCGGCGCTTACCTGATTTCCGCCGCCGCCTTCGTGCTGCTGGGCTTGTCCGGTTATTTCGAAAAGGTCATCCGCTTGATTCCCCCGGGCGTTGCCGCCGGGTTGCTGGCCGGGATCCTGTTGCAGTTCGGGATCGGTGCCTTCGGCGGCATGAGCATCGACCCGCTGCTGGCCGGCCTGCTGATCGTCGCCTATGTGGTGCTCAAGCGTTTTACCGCTCGCTACGCGGTGGTCGGCATCCTGGTGCTGGGCCTGGCCTTCCTGCTCACCCAGGGCCGGGTCGACCTCTCGGGGCTGCAGCTGCAGTTCGCCGCCCCCGTGTTCACCATGCCGGTGTTCTCGCTCAATGCCTTGCTCAGTGTCGCCTTGCCGCTGTTTCTGATCACCCTGACCGGCCAGTACATGCCCGGCATGCTGGTGCTGCGCAATGATGGTTTCAGCACCAGTGCCAACCCGATCGTCACGGTAACCGGCCTGGGATCGCTGTTGATGGCCCCGTTCGGTTCCCATGCCTTCAACATCGCAGCGATCACTGCGGCTATCTGCACCGGCAAGGAAGCCCATGAAGAGCCGTCCAAACGTTGGGTCGCCGGTATTGCCGCCGGGGTCTTCTACATCCTCGTGGGGATCTTCGGGGTAACCTTGGCTGCCGTGTTCATGGCCTTCCCGGCCACCTTCATCACCACCCTGGCCGGCCTGGCGCTGCTGGGCACCATCGGTGGCAGCCTGGCCAGCGCGATGGCAGATGCCAAGTCCCGCGAGGCGTCGCTGATCACCTTCCTGGCGGCCGCCGCCAACATCACCTTGTTCGGTATCGGCGGCGCGTTCTGGGGGTTGCTGATCGGCCTGGTCGCCTACGCAGTACTCAATGGCCGGCTGCCTCGCCGCCAGGCCGCCGCCAACCCAACCGTCGAAGTCGCAAGCAGCAAAGGAGCCGCCAACTGATGACCAGCCTTCTGCAACAGGCCACGAATGCTGACACCATGACCCTGCATGAGCGCCACGGGCGCTACCCGCAGGCCAACACGGTCGAGGATTTTCGCCGCAACCTGGCCGCCGTGCAGCAACGAATCGCCGATGCCTGCCTGCGGGTCGGCCGCGACCCGGCGAGTGTGCGCCTGCTGCCGGTGAGCAAGACTTTCGACGAGGCCCATCTGCGCCTGGCCTATGCCGCCGGTTGCCGACTGCTGGGCGAAAACAAGGTGCAGGAGGCCCAGCGCAAGTGGGAAGCGATGAGCGACCTGAGCGACCTGCAATGGTCGGTCATCGGCCACCTGCAGACCAACAAGGCCAAGCAGGTGGCACGTTTTGCCTCGGAGTTCCAGGCGCTGGATAGCCTGCGTGTGGCTGAGGCGCTGGATCGACGCTTGCAGGTCGAAGGCCGGCAGCTGGATGTATTCGTGCAGGTCAATACCTCTGGCGAGGTCAGCAAATATGGCCTGGCGCCCGAAGCTGTTGCCGATTTTCTGCAAGCCTTGCCAGCGTTCCCGGCCCTGCGGGTTCGCGGCTTGATGACCCTGGCGCTGTTTTCGGCCGACGTTGCCCGCGTGCGCCCGTGCTTCGTTCTATTGCGCGAGTTGCGTGAGCAACTGCGCCAGCAGGCGCCGGCGGGAATCAGCCTGGACGAACTGTCGATGGGAATGTCCGGCGATTTCGAGATCGCCATCGAGGAGGGCGCCACCGTCGTACGCGTCGGCCAGGCCATCTTCGGTGCCCGGGCGATGCCCGATGCCTATTACTGGCCGACTGCGGATGCCCGTCCCGCTGATGGCAAGTAGCACCTGCAGTGCTCATTCAAGCTTTGATCCACGACCTACTGGAAGGAATGCCAATGACCTCATCACCCTCGTACCTCATGCACACCTATGCCCGTCAGCCCGTCTTGTTCAGCCGCGGTGAAGGCGCGCGCCTTTGGGACACGGAAGGGGTCGAGTACCTGGACGCAATCTCCGGCGTGGCGGTCACCAGCCTCGGTCATGCAAACCCCGAAATTGCCACGGCCATTGCCGAGCAGGCCAGCCAGCTGTTGCATACCACCAACATGTTCCGCATTCAGTGGCAGGAACAGCTGGGCCAACGCCTGTGCGAAAAGGCCGGCATGCAGCGGGCGTTCTTCTGCAACTCCGGCGCCGAAGCCAACGAGGCCGCGCTCAAGCTTGCCAGGTTGCATGGCAATGCCCGCAAAGTCGCCCAGCCACAGGTGCTGGTCATGGAAAACAGTTTTCATGGACGCACCCTGGCGACGCTCGCGGCCACCGGCAACCCGGCCGTGCAGCGCGGCTTCGAGCCGCTGATGCCGGGCTTTTTGCGCGTGCCCTATGATGACATCGAAGCCGTGCGCCAGGCCGCGGCGCAATCGCTAGGTATTGTCGCGGTGCTGGTTGAAACGGTGCAGGGCGAGGGCGGCGTCAATCCGGCATCGACTGCCTACCTGCAGGCCCTGCGTCAGGTTTGCGACGAGCACGACTGGTTGCTGATGATTGACGAAGTGCAGACCGGCATGGGTCGTACCGGCGAGTGGTTTGGCTTCCAGCACTCGGGGATCAAGCCGGATGTCATCACCTTGGCCAAGGCATTGGGCAACGGCTTCCCTATTGGTGCCTGCCTGGCACGGGGCAAAGCCGCAGAGCTGTTTTCCCCGGGGCACCACGCTTCGACCTTCGGCGGCAACCCGCTGGCCTGCCGGGTTGGTTGCACGGTGTTGAACATCATGGAACGCGAGAACAGCCCGCAACGTGCTGCCAGCCTTGGCCGGCGCTTGCTGGCAGGCCTCCAGGAGGCGCTGGCCAACCACCCTGAAGTCCTCAGCGTGCGCGGTTTGGGCCTGATGGTTGGGATCGAGTTGAACCGTCCCTGCACCGAGCTGGTGGGACGGGCACGAGATGAACAACACCTGCTGATTACCGTTACCCGTGGCACCACGATTCGCTTGCTGCCACCGCTGATCTGCGATGAGGCACAGATCGACGACATCGTCGTGCGCATCAGCCGTTTGCTGGCGTAGCCGGCACCGCTGGCAGCTATTTCTTTTTCTTGTTACAGGACCTGACCTACATGTATGACTCATCCCTGACCCTCAGCGATTTTGATGCCGAGTTGTGCGACGCCATTCATGGCGAAGCACTCCGCCAGGAAGATCACGTCGAGCTGATCGCTTCGGAAAACTATGCCAGCCCGCTGGTCATGAAAGTGCAGAACTCGGTGTTTACCAACAAGTACGCCGAAGGCTACCCGGGCAAGCGTTACTACAGCGGTTGCGAATATGTCGACGTGGCCGAGCGCCTGGCCATCGAGCGGGTCAAGAAGCTGTTCGATTGCGATTATGCCAACGTCCAGCCCCACGCCGGGGCCCAGGCCAACGCTGCGGTGTTCCTGGCGCTGATAAGCCCAGGTGATACGGTGATGGGCATGAACCTGGCCCAGGGCGGACACCTTACCCATGGCAACCCGTCCAACTTCTCCGGCCGCCATTACAAGATCGTCCCCTACGGCCTGGACCCCGAGACCGGGCTGATCAACTACGACGAAATGGAGCGCATCGCCCTCGAGACCCGGCCCAAAATGCTCATTGGCGGCTTCTCGGCCTACTCGCGTCACAAGGACTGGGCGCGCATGCGTGCCATCGCCGACAAGGTCGGGGCGATTTTCTGGGTCGATATGGCCCACGTTGCCGGCCTGGTGGCGGCGGGCGAATACCCCAACCCGCTGCCCCATGCCCATGTCGTCACCAGCACCACGCACAAGACCCTGCGTGGTCCGCGAGGCGGCCTGATTCTTTCCAAGGGGCAGGACGATACGTTCTACAAGAAGCTCGATTCGGCCGTATTCCCCGGGGTTCAGGGTGGCCCGTTGATGCACCAGATCGCGGCCAAGGCGGTGGCATTCAAGGAAGCCCTGGCGCCGGAGTTCAAGACCTATCAGCAGCAGATCGTAGTCAATGCCCGGGCGATGGCCGCGGTCTTGCAAGCGCGCGGTTACAAGATTGTTTCCGGCGGCACCGACAACCACATGATGCTGATCGACCTGTCCGCCAAACCGTATACCGGCAAGGAGGCTGATGCAGCGCTGAGCAACGCGTATATCACCGCCAACAAGAACTCGGTGCCCAATGATCCACGCTCGCCATTCGTGACTTCGGGCCTGCGCATCGGCACCCCGGCGGTGACTACCCGTGGCTTCAGCGTAAGCGACTGCGAGCAACTGGCGGGCTGGTTGTGCGATGTGCTTGACGCCCTGGAGACTGGGCGTATCGAGCAGGTCACCCAGCAGGTGCGCGAACAAGTGGTCGCACTGTGCAGGCGTCATCCGGTTTATCGTTGACGCACCCTGATTTTCCCCCAGGCTCCAACCTTTGAAGGGTTGGAGCCGCCTCAATGTCGCCCACGGACAGGAAGCCCGCGCCCAGGCCTTCTTTCTGCACGAAGGGCGACCTGCGCAAAGCTGATAGCGACACCCTCGTAGCTATTTGACACTATTCTGATGTCAGCCACTTGTTCATCGGCTGGCAACGTTGCCACCCTTGGCCTTCAAGATAACCTCGCCAGCAGAAGGGGAATCGGCATGGGCGCGAGCAAGCACGGTGTGCTGGCCAACCTGGGCATGGCCCGCAAACTCGGCCTGGGCTTTGCCCTGGTGCTGGTGCTGACCCTGGCGGTGGCGGCCATTGGCATTGCGGCGCTGCACAGTGTCAGCCAGCGCTTCGACAGCTTGCGTCAGTTGGCCCAGTTCAATACCGACCTGCTGCGCCTGCGCCAGCACGAGCAGGCGTTTGCCCTGCGCTCCGACATACAGCAGGCCGAGGCCTTGCGCAGTGGTCTGAAGAGCCTGGTCGAACGCGCCCGTGGCCTGCCGGCGCTGGCCGCGACGGAAGCCGACCTGACGGCCTATGGGCAAGCCTTCGAGGCGTTTGTCGAGGCGGTGCAGGCCAAGGAGCTGGCGCTGGACATGGCCAGCTGGTCGGTGTCCAGCGTGGCCAACAACCTCGATGTGCTGCAAGCCGGCCTGGCCGATGATGGCGTGTACACCCTCAAGCAGTCGCAAGGGCAGCAGGGCGGTGAGTTCCTGGAGCAGGCCGCGCAAGTGGCGCAGGTATCGCGGCTGATGCTGCAGGCCATGGACGAAGCGCGGGTACGCCTGGAAAAAAGCCGCAAGGGTGAAGAAGGCGTCAGCCAGGAGCGCATTGCCCAGACCGTTGAGGCCGCCAGCCTGGTCGGCCAGCTGCAGGGCGCGGTCAGCGATGCCGGCTACCAGAGCGTGCTGGGCGAAGTGGCGGGGCACATCGGCAGCTTCTCGGAGAAACTCAACGAATACACTGACCAGCTGGCCCGCGAGCAGGGCCTGAAGGCGCAACTGCAGGCCAGTGCCGAGCAGGTCACCGGGCGCGTCGACCAGGCCTACCTGGGCCAGGAGCAGGCGCTGCAGGGCGACCTGCAACGCAACGCCGTGGCCATTGGCGTGGCGACGGCGCTGGCGCTATTGGTCGGTGTGCTGGCTGCCTGGTTGATCACCCGCGCCGTGGTCGGCCCACTCAAGCACGTGATTGCCCGCGCCCAGCGCATTGCCGCCGGTGAACTGGGCTTCGACGCCCAGGCGCCACGCGGTGATGAGGTGGGGCAGCTGATGCAGGCCATGCAGCAGATGGCCGAGGGCCTCTCGGGCATTGTCAGCGGTTTGCAGCAGGGTATCGAGCAACTGGCCGGTAATGCCCAGGCGCTGTCGGCGGTGACCGAGCAGACCAACCGCGAGGTGGGTAGCCAGAAGGACGAAACCGAACAGGTGGCGACGGCCATGCAGCAGATGACCGCCACCGTCCACGATGTCGCGCGCAACGCCGAAGAGGCGGCCCAGGCGGCCCAGGCTGCGGATCAAAAGGTCGATTCCGGGCAGCAGGTGGTGCGCCAGAGCATGCAGCGTATCGAGCAACTGGCGGCGGCGGCGGAAACGGCCAGCGCTGGTATCGATAGCCTCAGTGCCGAGATTCACACCATCGGCGACGTGCTGGAAGTGATCAAGAGCGTGGCCGAACAGACCAACCTGCTGGCGCTCAATGCGGCTATCGAAGCGGCCCGGGCAGGTGAGCAAGGGCGTGGTTTTGCCGTGGTGGCTGATGAAGTGCGCGCCCTGGCGCGGCGTACCCGGCAATCGACCGAACAGATCGAGACCCTGGTCGCCAGCCTGCGCGGCAATGCCCAGCAGTCGGTGGCGCAGATCCGTGGCAGTACCGAACTGGTGCGCCTGGCAGTTGCCGATGCATTGCAGACTGAAAGCGCGCTGGGCAGCATTGCTGCAGCAGTGTCGTTGATCCAGCAGATGAACCAGCAAATTGCCGCAGCGGCCGAGCAGCAGAGTTCAGTGGCCGAAGAGATCAGCCGCAGCGTCACGCAGATCCGCAGCAGTGCCGACCAGGCGGCATTGGCAATGCAGGACAATGCCCGGTCGAGTGTCGAGCTGGCGCAGTTGGGCACCGACCTGAAGGGGATGGTGGGGCATTTCAGGTTGTGATCTGGCCCTGGGGCTTGTGTTGCCTGTACCGGCCCCTTCGCGGGCATGCCCGCTCCCACAGGGATATCACTGGGGCAGTGTGGGAGCGGGCGTGCCCGCGAAGAGGCCGGTACAGGCAACAAATACCTTCAGGCCTTGCGCGGGTTGAGGATCAGCAAGGTCAGCACCCCCGCCACAATCCCCCAGAACGCCGAACCGATGGAGAACAAGGTCAGCCCGGAAGCCGTGACCATGAAGGTAATCAACGCCGCCTCACGCTCACGTGCTTCGCTCATGGCCACGGTCAGCCCGTTCATGATCGAGCCAAACAGTGCCAGCGCGGCAATCGACAGCACCAGTTCTTTCGGCAGCGCCGCAAACAATGCCGCCAAAGTCGCGCCAAACACCCCGGCAATGCCATAGAAAATCCCGCACCACACTGCTGCGGTGTAACGTTTGGCCGGATCTTCATGGGCATGCGGGCCGGTGCAGATCGCCGCGCTGATCGCCGCCAGGTTGACCCCGTGCGAGCCGAATGGCGCCAACAGCAGCGAGGCAAAGCCGGTGGCCGAGATCAGCGGCGAGGCCGGCACCTGGTAGCCGTCCGCGCGCAGCACCGCCACGCCAGGCATGTTCTGCGAGGTCATGGCCACCACGAACAGCGGAATGCCGATACTGATAGTCGCCGCCAGTGAAAAGCTCGGCGTGGTCCATACCGGTGCAGCAACCTCCAGCCGGAAGCCGCTGAAGTCCAGCAGACCCAGGGCGCCGGACAACGTCGTGCCCACCAGCAGCGCGGCCAGCACGCAATAGCGCGGCGACAGGCGCTTGACCAGCAGGTAGCTGAAGAACATGCCCAGTACCAGCAAGGTGCGGTGCTGGGCGGCCACGAAGATTTCGCTGCCGATCTTGAACAGGATGCCTGCCAGCAGTGCCGAGGCCAGTGACGCCGGGATGCGTTTGACCAGGCGCTCGAAACTGCCGGTCAGGCCACAGATCAGCACCAGCACGGCGCAGGTGATGTAGGCGCCGATCGCTTCGCCATAACTGACCCCACCCAGGCTGGTGATCAACAAGGCTGCACCAGGGGTGGACCAGGCCACGGTGATTGGCGTGCGGTAGCGCAGCGACAGGCAGATGCTGCACACCGCCATGCCAATCGACAACGCCCAGATCCACGAAGAAATCTGCGCAGTGGTCAACCCGGCCGCCTGGCCGGCCTGGAACATCAGCACCAGCGAACTGGTATAGCCGGTGAGCATGGCGATGAAGCCGGCGACGACCGCCGATGGGGAGCTGTCCGCCAGTGGCCGCAGGCGAGCGGAAGTGGCATTGGTCATGAACAAAATCCTTGTAAAGGTGTAAGCAGTTTTTTCAGACTACAGCGAGCAAGATTGATCCTTGCCATACAGCGGCCATTGCTTTTAGCCGTACAGTCGCCAACTATTGGGCGCAAATGCAGAACTGCTTGGGAGTGAAGGGGCGATGTACAAGGTCTATGGCGACTACCAGTCGGGCAATTGCTACAAGATCAAGCTGATGTTGAGCCTGCTGGGCCGGCCGTATGAATGGCACCCGGTGGATATTCTCAAGGGCGAGACGGAAACGCCTGAGTTTCTGGCCATGAACCCCAACGGCAAGGTGCCGGTACTGCAGCTGGAGGATGGCAGCTACCTGTGGGAGTCCAATGCCATTCTCAACTTCCTGGCCGATGGCAGTGAATTCCTGCCGGCCGAGCCGCGCCTGCGCACCCAGGTGTTGCAGTGGCAGTTCTTCGAGCAGTACAGCCATGAGCCGTACATTGCCGTGGCGCGTTTCATCCAGTTCTACCTCGGCTTGCCGGATGATCGCGTGGAGGAGTACCGCAAGCTGCACAAGGGTGGATACAAGGCGCTGAGGGTGATGGAGCGGCAGCTGCAGATGACGCCGTACCTGGTCGGTGACCAGTATTCGATTGCCGATGTGGCGTTGTATGCCTATACCCACGTGGCCCATCAGGGCGGGTTCGACCTGGCCGATTACCCGGCAGTGAGGGCCTGGCTGGAGCGGGTCAGCGGCCACCCGCGGCATGTGCCGATGGTGAGTTGACCTTCAGCGGCCCTATTGCTGGCAAACCGTCAGGCCGACGCGAACCGCTCATCCAGGTAGGCAATGATGGCCTTGGACTCATACATCCAGGTCACTTTGCCTGCTTCTTCGATGCGCAGGCACGGCACCTTCACCCGGCCACCGCCTTCCGCCAGGGCCTGGCGGTGTACCGGGTCGTTCTTGGCATCGCGCAGCGCCACCGGCACGTTCAGGCGGTGCAGGGTGCGGCGGGTCTTGACGCAGAACGGGCAGGCATGGAACTGGTACAGCGCCAGGCCCTTGGCGGCTTGCTCGACCTGGGCCTGGGCGGCGGCGTCGCGCTTGCGCTTGGCTGGGCGGCTGATCCAGTCACCGAACACGATGAGCTGGCCGAGGCCAACCCGCAGGGCTTTGACGATCATGGGCAACTCCTGAACATGAAAAAGCCGACCCGGCAGGGTCGGCTTGGGGGACGGCAGCCAATCACTTGATCAGGCTGAGGAACTCGCTGCGGGTGGCGGCGTTTTCGCGGAATTCACCCAGCATCACCGAAGTGATCATGGTCGAGTTCTGTTTCTCGACACCGCGCATCATCATGCACATGTGTTTGGCTTCGATGACCACGGCCACACCCGCTGCACCGGTGACCTGCTGCACGGCCTCGGCGATCTGGCGGCTGAGGTTTTCCTGGATTTGCAGGCGACGGGCGTACATGTCGACGATGCGGGCCACCTTCGACAGGCCCAGGACCTTGCCCTTGGGCAGGTACGCAACGTGGGCCTTGCCGATGAACGGCAGCATGTGGTGTTCGCACATCGAATACAGCTCGATGTCCCGGACCAGCACCATTTCGCTGTTGTCGGAGCTGAACAGCGCGTTGTTGGTGACTTCCTCCAGTGTTTGCTCATAACCGCGGCAAAGGTATTTCATCGCCTTTGCAGCCCGCTTGGGCGTGTCGAGCAGGCCCTCACGGGAGACGTCCTCGCCCAGCTGGCTGAGGATCTCGGTGTAGTTCTGTTCCAGGGACATGGATCTACCTGTGGGAAAAAATCGCAAAGACGAAGGGTACGGCGGCGAGGGCGGCGCTGCAAGCGTGGCGTTATTCGTCGCGGCCTTCGAGCATGGTTCGCTTGAGCATCACATACACCGCGCCGGTGCCGCCGTGGCGGGCGTTGCACGAGGCAAAACCCAGTACCTGCGGGTGCTGGCGCAACCAGGTGTTGACGTGGCTCTTGATCATCGGGCGCTTGCCGTCCAGGCGCGCGGCCTTGCCGTGGGTAACGCGCACGCAGCGCACCTCCAGCCTGGTGGCTTCGGCGATGAAGTCCCACAGGGTTTCGCGGGCCTTTTCCACGGTCATGCCGTGCAGGTCCAGGCTGCCTTCGAACGGAATCTGCCCCAGCTTCAGCTTGCGTAGCTGGCCTTCCTGCACGCCGTCGCGACGCCACAGCAATTCGTCTTCGGCGCCAACGTCGATGACGAACTGGTCGGACATGCCGTCGATCACCAGGGCCTTGTCACTACGCACCGTCGCCGCCTGGCGCAGGCCGGCCAGCTGCTGGCGGTCGGCCTTGGGTTTGCCGACCTCGGCGCGGTCGTGCTTGATCGGCTTCACACCGCGCACTTCGGCCTTGAACAGGGAAAAATCGTCGTCTTGCATGATGCCTCCACGTGGGCGGCGTAGTTTACGCGACTGCAGAGCGGTATGCAGCCATGTCGGGCTTGCCTGGCCTTTTGGGGGACGCGAAAGGGGGGGGCGAAGCGCCCCTCAGGAATCCAGCTTCGCCACTTGCATCTGCGGGGCCGCGTTGCGGCCCTTTCGCGACGCAAGGCCGCTACAAAGACCGCGTACGTAGCGTGGCGGTCAATCGTGCTTTTTCATCAGGTGTGGCGCCAGGTTCAGCTCACGCCCACGCCGCAGGCGAATGCGGCTGCGACGCCAGAAGCGCACGCCCAGCCACAGCAGCAGCAAGCCAGCCACGCTCAATACGCCGGACAACGGCTTGTTGGCATTGAGGTCCGCCAGGGCAGGGTAGTTGCCCAGCAGGCCGGCGACACCGGCCATCGCCAGCAGCACGCCCAGGGTGGCCAGCAGGGCCGACAGGCCGGCCGCCAGCCGCGCCCCCCAGTTACGCGGCTCGCGTGGGCGCAGGCGCTTGGCGTCGAAACTGCCTTTGAGCTTCATTCCGCTCTCCTCTGTGGATATCCGGAATTCGACCTGGGGCCCTCCATCGCGTTCAGATCAGGCTGGCGGTGGGGGCCACGCAAGCGAAGTTGTCGGCCATCACGGCCATTTCGCACTGGTGAATCTGCGCGGCCGGGATTACCCCATCCTTGAATGCCAGGTCGCGGGTCGCCGAAGCGTCTTCCACCAGGGTGCAGCGGTAACCATAGTCCTTGGCCCGGCGCACGGTGGTGCTGACACTGGAATGGCTCATGAAACCGCACACGATCAGGTCCAGATGGCCCAGTTCCTGGAGGGTCTCGTGCAGCTTGGTGTTCTTGAACGCGTTGGGCATGCGTTTCTCGATGACGATCTCGCCTTCCAGCGGCTCCAGCCCCGGAATGAACTGGCCGGCCGGCCCCTGTGGGTCGAAGCGGCCACCGACTGTGCCCAGATGGCGAACATGGATGATCGGACGGCCGCTCTTGCGCGCGGCGTCGAGCAACCTGGCGATGTTGGCCACGGCCTCGTCCATGCCCGACAGCGCCAGGGGCCCGCTGAGGTACTCCTTTTGCGCATCGATGATGATCAGGCTGGCGTGGCTCAGCTTGGCCGGCGGGTAGTCGCGGCCAGTGAGGCGGAACATCGTGGTTGGAACGGACATCAAGGGCTCCTTGGATAGGGCTTTTGTATACCTATTGTCCCCTGCCTTGGCGCCAATGGGAATGGTTGACAATGCAAGCGGCATGATTACTGGCCTGTGGCCGGCCAGCAGGCGATCCGAGGGAACAAATGTGCGGTCGGGGCTGTTAGACTTTTGTCCGGTCTGAATTAGGAGTACCCCGTGATCACATCCCGCCTGCGCACGCTGCGCGACTACATCCGCTGGGCGGTCAGCCGCTTCCACGAGCACGACCTGTTCTTTGGCCACGGTGCCGACAACGCCTGGGACGAGGCCCGCCTGCTGGTGCTGGGCGCGGTGCACTTGCCGTGGGAGGTGGCGGACAGCTACCTGGACTGCCGGCTCGAGGACGATGAGCGGGTGCGCCTGCAGCACCTGCTGAAGCGCCGTATCGAAGAACGCGTGCCGGCCGCCTACCTGCTGGGCGAGGCCTGGTTCTGCGGCATGTCGTTCATCGTCGACCCGCGTGTGCTGGTGCCACGTTCGCCGATTGGCGAGCTGATCGAGAAACGCTTCGAACCGTGGCTGGCCAGCGAACCGGCGCGCATTCTCGACCTGTGCACCGGTTCTGGCTGCATCGGTATCGTTGCCGCCGACGTGTTCCCCGACGCCGAGGTGGTGTTGGCCGACCTGTCGTTCGACGCGCTTGAAGTGGCCAACCAGAACATCGAGCGGCATGGCCTGGACGGGCGCGTGTACACCGTGCAGGGCGACGGTTTTGCCGGTTTGCCAGGGCAGCGTTTCGATCTGATCCTGTCCAACCCGCCGTATGTCGATGCCGAGGATTTCGACGACATGCCGGCCGAGTACCACCATGAGCCGGAGCTGGGCCTGGCGTGCGGCAATGACGGCCTGGACCTGGTACGGCGCATGCTGGCCGAAGCGGCCGACCACCTGACCGACAAGGGCTTGCTGATTGTCGAAGTGGGCAACAGCCAGGTGCATGTCGAGGCCTTGTACCCTGAGGTGGACTTCGCCTGGCTGGAGTTCGAGCGCGGCGGCCACGGCGTATTCATGCTGACTGCCGAGCAGTGCCGCCAGCATCAGGAGCTGTTCAAGGGCCGCGTCTGACGCCAGGCCCTCGCCACCACGGTTACCGCGCTGCCCTTGAGCGCAGCACGGTCCTTGTGGGAGCGGGTTCACCCGCGGAGCAGGCGATGCGGTCTCAGCGGGTCGCGATCCAGATCAGCAGCCCGGCCTGGAACACTGCAAAGGCCACCAGGCAAGTGATGGTAAAGCGCAAGCCGCTGTCTTCGCGCTGGTACTTGGCGACGCGTTCGTCGCGCTCACGCAGTTGCACTTCCTTTTCCTGCAATTGCTGGTCAGCCTGCTGCAGCAGGCTGGCGGCGTCGAGGATCTCCACCCGCTGCACGTGTTCGCTGTTCCACGCCCCCTTGAGCTGGCTCACCGTGGTTTCCACGGTTCGGCCCTTCAGGTGCTGGCCGTCCTCGTACTCCACCTCGATGCCGACCCCGCGCAGGCAGTGGTCGCGGCGCAGGCGCGAGTCTTCGTTCAGCGCATCCTTGCTCGGCAGCGCCATGCCCTCGACCCGGTAATGCGACCACTTGCGCTGCAGCCACTGCACGGCCTGAGCCAGCAGGAAACGGCCCAGGCCACGGTTCAAGGGTTCCAGTTGCAGACCGGTTTCCGCGCCAATGCGTACCAGGCGTTCGCCATGGTCAACGCGGATGTCCAGGCGGTTCTGTTCCTTGTGCACCTTCTGGCCCGGCAGCCTTATTTCCATGCGCAGCAGGCTGTGGGCCTTGTCGTGGCGCTCGGCATAGCCGAACTGCACAAAGCGCAGCGGCCGTGCGCCGGTGCTGCGGTCGGTGGGCAGGGCGGCCAGGCGTAGCAGCTGGAAGTGTTCGACGCTCAGCTCGGCCCAGGGCAGGGCCGGGCTTTCCTGGGATTCTTCGGCCGGCTCTGCGGCGGCGGGGGTGGTGGTCATCAGGGCTTGTCCTCGGCTATGCCTGCTGTATCGGCAGGCATGCCCGAGACCTGAGCCCGTTTACCTCACGCCGAAGGCAAATGCTGGATGAACGTCACGATCCGCTCACCCAGCTCGCGCGCCAGCGGCAGCTCGGGGTTGAGGTAGCTGTCGCGTTGCTGGCTCATGCCCTTGGGGCTGATGCGCAACATATGGTTCATGCCGTCGATCAGGACCAGCTGGGCATCCGGCTTGGCCGCCTTGAGCCGCTCGGCGTCGTCCACATCCACCTGCACGTCGTTGCGCCCCTGCACGATCAGTGCGGGCATGGGCAAGCGGGCAAAGGCCGCCGCCGGGTTCTGCCGGAACAGCGAAATCAGGTAGGGCTGCACGCTGGGGCGGAACACCTGGCGCAGCGGTGCCGGTACTTCCAGGCTGGTTTGCCCGGCCTGCAGGCGGTCGAGCAGGGCGCTGCCACCGGCCAGTTGCGCCGGCGGCAGGCGCTGGGCCAATTGCTCGCGCAGCACATCGGCCAGCGGCCGGCCACTGCCGGCCAAGGTAATCACCGCGCTGGCGCCGGCCTGTTCGGCGGCCAGGCTGGCGATCAGCGCGCCTTCGCTATGGCCGATCAGGATCAGCGGGCCAAAGCGCGGGTCGGCCTTCAGCTTGTGGCTCCAGGCGACCACATCGGCCACGTAGCGCTCCACGCTGAGGTCACGCTCGTCGGGGGTGGCCGGCTGGCTGGCGGCGACCCCGCGCTTGTCGTAGCGGACGCTGGCGATGTGTTCGTTGGCCAACAGCAGGGCCAGGCGCTTGAGGTTGTCGACCCGGCCCGAGGCCGGGTTGTTGCCGTCGCGGTCGGTGGGGCCGGAGCCGGCGATGATCAGCACCACTGGCGGCGGGGTGGCCTGCTGTGGCAGCAGCAGGCTGCCGTGCAGCACACCCTGGCCGGTATCGAGGTCGATCGGGCGTTGCAGCACGGTGGGGGCGGCCTGGGCCAGGCCGGTGCACAGCAGGAAGAACAGGGCGACGAGGCGCGACATCATGCGGTACTACAGTGGGGAGATGTCAGTTTGACCCTATGTCCTTGGGAAGGTTCTCGGCCTGAGCATGCCAGGCGCGGCCTCTCGCTGGTAAACCCACAGGATCACGATGCCCAGCACAGGCGAGCAATCCATCTGTATACTGCCGCTTTCGTTCACTTCAGGCAGATCTCGCGGAGCGTCCATGTCCGGCAATACCTACGGCAAGCTGTTCACTGTCACCACCGCTGGCGAGAGCCATGGCCCGGCGTTGGTCGCCATTGTCGATGGATGCCCACCGGGCCTGGAAATTTCCCTGGCCGACCTGCAGCACGACCTGGACCGGCGCAAGCCCGGCACCAGCCGGCACACCACCCAGCGCCAGGAAGCCGACGAGGTGGAGATCCTCTCCGGCGTCTTCGAAGGCCGCACCACCGGCTGCTCGATCGGCCTGCTGATCCGCAACACCGACCAGAAGTCCAAGGACTATTCGGCGATCAAGGACCTGTTCCGCCCGGCCCATGCCGACTACACCTACCACCACAAGTACGGCATCCGCGACTACCGCGGCGGTGGCCGCAGCTCGGCCCGCGAAACTGCCATGCGCGTGGCCGCCGGCGCCATCGCCAAGAAGTACCTGGCCACCCAGGGCATCAGCGTGCGTGGCTACATGAGCCAGCTGGGTCCGATCGAAATCCCGTTCAAGAGCTGGGAGTCGGTGGAACAGAACACCTTCTTCAGCCCCGACCCGAGCAAGGTGCCGGAGCTGGAGGCCTACATGGACCAGCTGCGCCGCGACCAGGATTCGGTGGGCGCCAGGATCACCGTGGTCGCCGAAGGTGTGATGCCGGGCCTGGGCGAGCCGATCTTCGACCGCCTGGATGCCGAGCTGGCCCACGCGCTGATGAGCATCAACGCAGTCAAGGGTGTGGAAATCGGTGCCGGCTTCGCCTGCGTGGCCCAGCGCGGTACGGAACACCGTGATGAGCTGACTCCGCAAGGCTTCCTCAGCAACAACGCTGGCGGCATCCTCGGTGGCATCTCTTCGGGCCAGCCGATCGTTGCCCACCTGGCGCTGAAACCGACCTCCAGCATTACCACCCCGGGCCGCTCCATCGACATCGACGGCAACCCGGTAGACGTCATCACCAAGGGCCGCCACGACCCGTGCGTGGGCATCCGTGCCACGCCGATCGCCGAGGCGATGATGGCCATTGCGCTGATGGACCATCTGCTGCGCCACCGTGCGCAGAATGCCGATGTGAAAGTGGACACCCCGGTGCTGGGCCAGCTCTGATTCGCCAGTACCGGCCTCTTCGCGGGCATGCCCGCTCCCACAGGTTCATCACCGCTTTCAGAGTCTGTGGGTTCCCTGTGGGAGCGGGCGCGCCCGCGAAGAGGCCGGCACAGGTCCCCACAAGGGCATCCCATGCAGCAACCAATCCCCTACTGGCGCCTGTCCAGCTTCTACCTGTTCTACTTCGCCCTGCTCGGCTCCACCGCCCCGTTCCTGGCGTTGTATTTCGACCACCTGGGCTTCTCCCCGGCGCGTATCGGCGAACTGGTGGCCATCCCCATGCTCATGCGTTGCGTCGCCCCCAACCTGTGGGGCTGGCTGGGCGATCGCAGCGGCCAGCGCTTGCTGATCGTGCGCCTGGGCGCGTTGTCGACCCTGGCCACCTTCGCCCTGATCTTCTTCGGCAAGAGCTATGCCTGGCTGGCGCTGGTCATGGCTTTGCATGCGTTCTTCTGGCACGCGGTGCTGCCACAGTTCGAGGTCATCACCCTGGCCCACCTGCACGGGCAAACCGCCCGCTACAGCCAGGTGCGCCTGTGGGGCTCGATCGGCTTCATCCTCACTGTGGTCGGCCTGGGCCGGCTGTTCGAGTGGCTGAGCCTGGATATCTACCCGGTGGCCCTGGTCACGATCATGGCCGGGATCGTCGCCGCCAGCCTGTGGGTGCCCAATGCACAACCGCTGGAACAGGGCGAGCGCCGCAGCGCCGGTGGCTTCCTGCAGCAACTGCGTGCCCCCGGGGTGATCGCGTTCTACGCCTGCGTGGCGTTGATGCAACTCAGCCACGGGCCGTACTACACCTTCCTCACCCTGCACCTCGAACACCTGGGCTACAGCCGTGGTGCCATCGGCTTGTTGTGGGCGCTTGGGGTAGTCGCTGAAGTGCTGGTGTTCATGTTCATGAGCCGGATTTTCGCGCGCTTTTCCGTGCAGCGGGTGCTGTTGGCCAGCTTCGTGCTGGCGGCGCTGCGCTGGCTGTTGCTGGGCAACCTGGCCGGCGAGCCGGCAGTGCTGGTATTCGCCCAGCTGCTGCACGCGGCCACCTTCGGCTGCTTCCACGCTGCCAGCATCGCGTTCGTCCAGGCCAGCTTCGGCGCTCGTCAGCAGGGCCAGGGCCAGGCGCTGTATGCGGCGCTGTCCGGCACCGGCGGGGCGCTGGGGGCGTTGTATTCGGGCTATAGCTGGAAACTGCTGGGGCCCACCTTCACCTTTGGTATGGCCAGCGCCGCAGCCTTGGCCGCAGCCGTTATCATTGCCCTTTGTTCGCAAACGACCAGGACCCGCCCCTGATGAGCATTCTCAGCGTTTTTCACACTTCCAGCCCGGAGCTGCCGAACAAGGTGCTGACCCATCACGATGACCTCGCCGCCACCCTGGCCGAACAGGGCGTGGTTTTTGCCCATGCCGAACATGGCCTGCGGGTGCGCCCGGGCACGGCCGAGGAGGAGGTCCTGTGCGCCTGCCGCGAGCACCTGGACCAGTTGATGACAGCGCATGGCAGCAAAGCCTTCGTGGTGCTCAACCGCGATGGTGCCGACCCGGCGCAGGTAGACCTGCGCGATGAACACGTGCATGACGCTGACGAGGTGTTTGCCGTGATCAGCGGGCGTGCCCAGGTTGGCCTGCGTTCGGGCGACTGGGTGTATTCGCTGCTGTGCGAGAAGGGCGACCAGTTGGTGGTGCCGGCGGGGACCCGACGCTGGGTAGAGCTGGGCGATACGCCTTTTTGCCTGGCGCTGCGCCTGTATGCCAGCGAGAAAGGTGTGCAGCCGCGTTTTACCGGGGATGAAAGTGCCAGGGCGTTTCTGGGTATCGATGAATTGTAATGGCTTTACCGGCCTCTTCGCGGGCTTGCCCGCCCGCGAAGAGGCTAGTTCAGCCAAGCCCAGGCTCAGCGGTAGGTAGGCAGAGCGAAGCGCTGCTGGCTTTGCAGCATGGAAATCACCGGCAACTCGCTGGCCTGCTCGGCCAGGTCACGGCGGATGGCGCTGATCGCCCACGACAGCTGTTCGGCGCTGTGCAGTTGGCCGTAGGTCAGCACCCGACGGGTAACCTTGCCGTCGGCCGCGCGCAGGGTCAGCAGGATACCGCCGTCCGGACGGGGCTGGGTCGTGACCTGGTAGGCTGGAAATACCGAGACGAACTTTTCCTGGATGAGGTCCATATCAACTCCTGGCAGGTTAGTGGCAATCGTGAACAGGTAGATTGCACTGACCGTGCCAAGCGTTCGTCTTTGCAAATATCCTTTGAAATCAACTGGTTATGAGAATTTTGAAAATGGCTTGCCGTGCAATCTGCAAGGTCGTGCATTTTGCACAGTGCATTTTGCACGGCCCGCCTGTCGCCTATCGACGCGATAGAAACTGAACCTTTGACCGGCAACCGGGGCCTGACAAACACTTGGGCAATGTTTGATGCCAGGAGGTTCCCGATGTCCCCCCAAACCGCACCCGCCACCATGACCGCAGACGAAGCGGCCGCTTTCGCCGAGCAGGTATTCGACCGTGCCCGCCAGGGCGATGCCGACATGCTCGGGCGCTTGCTGGCCAGCGGCCTGCCGGCCAACCTGCGTAACCACAAGGGCGATACCTTGCTGATGCTGGCCAGCTACCACGGCCATCATGACGCCGTGCGGGTGCTGCTGGCACACGGCGCCGACCCGCTGATTGCCAATGACAACGGCCAGTTGCCCATCGCCGGTGCCGCGTTCAAGGGCGACCTGGCCATGATCCGCCTGCTGCTCGAGCACGGCGTGCCGGTGGATGCCGCCGCGCAGGATGGCCGCACCGCCTTGATGCTGGCGGCCATGTTCAACCGCGGCGAAATCCTCGACTACCTGCTGGCCCAGGGCGCCGACCCGGCGCGCCAGGATGCCCGCGGCGCCACCGCGCTGATGGCGGCGCAAACCATGGGCGCAGTGGACGCCGCAGCACGTCTGCAAGCGCTGGCCGGCTAACTGCAAGGGGGCATTTGCGGCTATCCTTGGCGACTTTTCATCCGTCGCAGGCCCCTTTCATGAAAACTCAGTTGCTCGAATTCATCAGCCTCATTGGCGCTGGCTGCATGCGCGAGGAGGACATCGAGCGCATCGCCGACGAAGCCGCCCAGGCCTACGCCGACCCGGCTGCCTTCCTCGCCGCCAACCCCGACATCAACTACGACGACAGCTTCCCTATCCCGCTGGGCGAATGGGTAGTGCTGGGCAGCCTGCCGGACACTGTGCTGTTCCAGGCCGACAGTTACCAGGCGCTGTTCGAGCAGATCAGCGCTTCGTTCGACCAGAGCGTACCGTTCACTCTCAAACCCAAGCAGCTGGCCCGCACCGAGCCGCTGACCGCGCTCAACCGCATCCAGGTGCAGATGGGTGCGCTGAACAAAGAGGCGGGGGGGTATGTACTGCTCAACTTCAGTCAGTTGCTGGATGACGAGCTGCAGATGGTGATGGTGGGGCAGAACGACCTGGCACGGGTGCTGGAGCTGGGGGCGGAAGTGGGCATCAGGGTTGAGCCAGCCCTGGAAGCCTTGAAGGTAGCGGTACACGTCTGATTGCATGTTTCGCTTCTTCGCGGATAAATCCGCTCCTACAGGCCGAGTGATCTCCCGGTAGGAGCGGATTTATCCGCGAAGAGTCCGGCCCAGGCAGTTGGCAACTTCAGCCCAGCGCCGTATCCAGAAACATCATCACCGCAAACCCACCCATCAGCCCCAGGGTCGCGGTGGTCTGGTGCCCATTGCGGTGGGTTTCGGGAATCACCTCATGGCTTACCACGAAGATCATCGCCCCTGCCGCCAGCCCCATGCTGATCGGGTAGGCCAGGGCAAAGCCGGTCGAGATACCCAGGCCGATCACTGCGCCCAGCGGCTCCATCAGCCCCGATCCGATCGCCACCAGCGCCGCTTTCAGGTTCGACAACCCGGTGGCACGCAAGGCCAGGGCCACGGCCAGCCCTTCGGGGATGTCCTGAATGGCGATGGCGGAGGTCAGCGGCAGGCCGATGTTCATGTCGCCGTTGGCAAAGCTCACGCCGATCGCCATGCCTTCGGGCAGGTTATGCAGGGTGATTGCCAGCACGAACAGCCAGACCCGGCTGAACCGTTCGGTTTCCGGCCCGGCTAAGCCGACGCGTTCGTGCTCGTGCGGGGTAAAACGGTCCAGGCCGAGCATCAGCAGCACGCCCAGGCCCATGCCCACGACTACGGTAAGGGCCGCAGCAGGGCCATTGCCGGTGATTTCCCGGGCAGCCTCCAGGCCCGGCAGAATCAGTGAGAACGAACTGGCTGCGAGCATCATGCCGGCGGCAAAGCCCAGCATCACGTCCTGGCTTCGCGTGCTGACGTCACGCAGCACCACTGCCAGCACTGCACCCAGGGCCGTCGCGCCGAAGCCGGACAGCCCCCCCAGCGTCGCCAGGTGCAGGTGCTGTGCATGGTCGCCGTGAATGGCGTTCCACAGGCTTGCCCCCAGCAGTACCAGCACCGCCAGCAGGCTCAGCGCCAGGCCGGCGCCGATCCACGGGCTGTTGTTGATCTGCTGGCGCCAGGCACTGATGCCTGACGGCGGGACGACGCTGTGGGTGTGTGCAGGTGGCATGGCAACCTCGAAATCGGTGGATGGGCCAGTTTATGCAGTGACCCGGGCAAACGGCCAAGGATTCCCTTCTATCGACGTGATAGCTGGCTATGCTGTGCAGCAAAGCCTTTCACAGGAGTTTTGCCATGGGGTCGACATTCAACAGCCTGGTCGGGCTGATCATCCTGGCGCTGGATATCTGGGCCATTCTCAATGTAATCAAAAGCGCCAGCGAGGTGGGTATCAAGGTGCTGTGGATCTTGCTGATTGCCCTGCTGCCGGTGGTGGGGCTGGTGATCTGGGCGATAGCCGGGCCACGGGGTAATGTGCGTTTCTGAGCGGCGCAACGGACAAAACCGGCAACACCCCCGTGACAAAATTTTCACATTGGGTTAAACAGAATTCGCACCCGCACCATGCTGCGTTGGTTCACACCTGCGCCATCTCCGCAAACCGCAATCCTAGGACTTTCCCATTCATGGCCAACCCTGACGCCTTGAAGCAACGGGGCGCGCGAGCGCCGTTCCCGCCGACCCTGAAATCCCACCTGGCCTATACGCTGCTCAGCGGCCTGGTGATCCTGCTGATGCTCAGCCTCGTGCGCCTGGCGCTGCTGGTCTACAACAGCGACATGATCGGTGAAACCTCCTATGCGACTGTCGCTGAAGGCTTCCTCAACGGCCTGCGCTTCGACTTGCGGGTGGTGGTGTACCTGAGCATTCCGCTGCTGCTGGCCATCCTCAGCCCCTGGGCCATGGCCCGGCGTGGCGTGTTTCGTTTCTGGCTGACCATCAGCTCGAGTGTGGTGATGTTCCTCGGCCTGATGGAAATGGATTTCTACCGCGAGTTCCACCAGCGCCTCAACGGCCTGGTCTTCCAGTACATCAAGGAAGACCCGAAAACCGTGTTGAGCATGCTCTGGTACGGCTTCCCGGTGGTGCGTTACCTGCTGGCCTGGCTGTTCGGTACCTGGCTGCTGAGCCTGCTGTTCAAGGGCATCGACCGCATCACCCGCGGCGATGGCAACGGCGAAGCCACCCCGCAGCGCCGCGTAGCGCCGTGGTACAACCGCCTGGCCGTGTTCATGGTAATCCTGCTGGTGGCCGTGGTTGCCGCGCGGGGCACCCTGCGCCAGGGCCCGCCGATGCGCTGGGGTGATGCCTTCACCACCGATTCCAACTTCGTCAACCAGCTGGGCCTGAACGGCACCCTGACCCTGATCGATGCCGCCAAGAGCCGGTTCGGCGAGGACCGCGCCAACATCTGGAAGCCGGTGCTGCCGCAGGACGTGGCCACGCAAAGCGTGCGCGAGCAACTGCTGACCGCCAACGACACGCTGGTCGACGCCGACGAGGCTGCCATCCGCCGCGACTTCACGCCGCCGGCCGAGCGCACCCTGCCGATCAAGAACGTGGTGGTGATCCTGATGGAAAGCTTTGCCGGCCACTCGGTGGGTGCGCTGGGCAGCCCCAACAACATCACCCCGTACTTCGACAAGCTGGCCAAGGAGGGCCTGCTGTTCGATCGCTTCTTCTCCAACGGCACCCATACCCACCAGGGCATGTTCGCCACCATGGCCTGCTTCCCCAACCTGCCAGGCTTCGAATACCTGATGCAGACCCCGGAAGGCGGCCACAAGCTGTCTGGCCTGCCGGCCTTGCTCAGCGCCCGCGATTACGACGACATGTACGTCTACAATGGCGACTTCGCCTGGGATAACCAGTCCGGGTTCTTCGGCAACCAGGGCATGACCACCTTCATTGGCCGTAACGACTTCGTCAACCCGGTGTTCTCCGACCCGACCTGGGGCGTGTCCGACCAGGACATGTTTGAC
The DNA here is from genome assembly GCF_014269185.2 of Pseudomonas oryzicola. NCBI lineage: Bacteria > Pseudomonadati > Pseudomonadota > Gammaproteobacteria > Pseudomonadales > Pseudomonadaceae > Pseudomonas > Pseudomonas oryzicola. The sequence goes on along the minus strand of NZ_JABWRZ020000003.1, from coordinate 27,042 downwards.
CGTGGCGCCGAAGAGCTGGCCAAGCACGACGGCAAGAAGCCGATCTACGCACTGTTGCAGACCCTGTCCAACCACACACCGTACGCGCTGCCCAAGGACCTGCCGGTGGAGAAGGTCACCGGCCAGGGCCGCCTGGATGAGCACCTCACCGCCATGCGTTATTCGGACTGGGCGCTGGGCCAGTTCTTCGAGAAGGCGCGCAAGGAGCCGTATTTCAAGGAAACCCTGTTCGTCATCGTCGGCGACCATGGCTTTGGCAACCAGCAGCAGGTCACTGAACTGGACCTGGGGCGCTTCAACGTGCCGTTGCTGCTGATTGGCCCGGGCATCCAGGAGAAGTTTGGCGCGGTCAACCACACCGTGGGCACCCAGGTCGACATCGTGCCGACCATCATGGGCCGCCTGGGTGGCCAGGCGCGCCACCAGTGCTGGGGTCGCGACCTGCTCAACCTGCCTGAGGGCGACCAGGGCATGGGCATGATCAAGCCATCGGGCAGCGAACAGATCGTCGGTCTGGTGCAGGGCGACCGCATCCTGATCGAGTCCAAGGACATGACCCCGCGCATGTACCGCTACCAACTGGGGCGCGAGTTCAAGGCCGAGCTGATCGAAAGCCCGGATCAGCCGGAAATGCTGAAAAAGCTCGAGGCGTATATCCAGACGGCGACCAAGAGCCTGCTGGATAACACCGCCGGTGTGGTCCACGGTACACCGAAGTAGAAGCTCGATCGCCAGGGCCGCCATGCGGCCCTGGCGCGACACAAGGCCGCGCCTGCAAGCGCCGCGCTGCCGATATCTCAGGCGACTGAACATTCTTCTTGCCCCAAGGTCATTTATTCAGGCATCACACACCTGTGTTCCTTGAATTGAGAGGGCTCGTTCAATGAAAGAGTGGGAAGTCATCTTTGCCGATCAGAAAGGCGAACCGTCCTCGCTGGTGCTGCATGCCGAGCATTGTCCCAGTGAAGAGGACGCCGCCCGGGCCATACGCTCGCACCTGTTCCCGGTGATGGATGAACTGGACCTCAACGACTTCCAGGACCGCACCATTTCCCCCACCGCCCGCTGGCTCAAGGAGCAGAGCGGCGTGACCATCACTAGTATCCACGAAGCGCCCTGACCTGTACGTTTGCGTGGTGCCCTGGCAAGCACTACGCTGGTGGAAGGTGCCCGTTGTTCCGCAGGTTGGCACCGCATCCCTTCGCGTCTTGCATCAGCTCGAACTGCCCGGCCGCTGCCGGCAGGTGCGTAGTGCACGGAAAGTCTATCCATCGCATTATTCAGGAGGACGATTCATGAGCAGCCAGAACGACGATATCAGCAGCAACGTCCTGCGCCAGATGAAAGCAGGCGGTTTCGACTTCACCCAGATCCACCCCATCGAGTTCTACGCGGTATTCCCTGACGAGGCTGGGGCCCGTCGCGCCGCCGGGCAGTTTCGCGGCGAGTCCCTCAATGCCCAGGTGAAGGAGCTGGACGACGGTGCCTGGCACCTGGAACTGAGCAAGGTCATGTATGCCACCTATGGTGGGATAGGCGACTTCGAAGAAACCTTCGAGCAGCTGGTAACGCCCTATGGTGGCGAGGTGGAAGGGTGGGGAGTCAAGCAGGAGCGGGTCATCGCCTGAGCGTTTTGTGCTGTCTGCTTCGTGGGCGTGCCCACTCCTGCAGGTACCTGACCAGATTCAAACCTGTGGTCATCCTGTGGGAGCGGACGAGCCCGCGAAGAAGCACGCACGGCGCTCAAGGCCTGCGTTTGGCCATGTGCGCAAGATAAGCCAACAGGTTGTCCAGCTCCTGGTCGCTCAACACGCTTTGCGTAAACGCCGGCATCTTCGCCTGCGGCCATTGCCGCAGGCTCTGCGGGTCGCGAATCAGTTGCCGTAGATACCCCGGCTGGAAATACTCGGTCGGGTTGTGCGGCACATTCAGGTCCGGGCCCAGCTGTGCATCACCCGCGCCATTGAGCCGGTGGCAGGCCAGGCAGTTCTGCTGGAACAAGGCAAAGCCCTGGCGCACCGGGCTGTCGGCCGGCAGCTTCGAGTCGGGCAGCAGTGTCGGAAAGCGCGCTTCGACAGAGGCGAGCTTGCGAATCGTGGAAATCTGGTACGGCCACTGTTCCGGCCGGATGCCGCTGGCCTGCGGTGCAGTCCATACCAGGTAGAAAGGCCCGGCACTCGGTTTACCCTGGCCCAGTGCCGGCCACGGCTTGCCCGGGTCTTCCACTGCCAGCCAGGCCTGTGCCGGCCCGCGCTGCAGCAGCGGCGCGGCGGGCATCTCGGCAGCAAAACCGTCCAGTGCCACCGCCTGCAGATGGTCGCTGGCGTTCACGCCCTCGAGCAGCAAGGCCAACGGCACCGCGCGATAATGCATGGGCTGCTGATAGGACACGTCCTGGTCAATGCTGATTTCCCTGGCCTGCGGGTGGGCCAGCAGCTCGGCACTGCTCCACTGGCGCGACGTGGCGCCCAGTTCGAGGTGCAGTTGCGCCGCCGACAGCGGCAGGCTCAGGAGTAACGCTAACAGTACAAGGCAGTGGCGCATGGGTAATCTCCAACCATCAAGGCCAGCAGGTTACCTGTGCGTTGCCTGTTGACGCCACAGCGGCAATCAGCCGAACAGCCGTGTCAGGTTCGGCAGGATCAGCAGCAGAGTCGTGGCGAAGAGAATGAGCCCAGCTTGGCGAATTTTCGATTGTCGGAACATGGCGGACCGCCTTCTTGTTGTTATTCCTGAATACCCCTTGGCTTCCCTGTCGAGCTTCGGGCTGATCGCAGTGGCGTGGGTGGACGCCGGTACTGCCTGCCTCTTGAAAGTGGATATACAACCAACAGTAGGGTGTGCGTCATCCATGTTTGAGAACCCTTTGTTCTAAAAGTTTGCGATATCGACTTATCTGGCTATGAGGCCATGTGCCATCCGGCTGGCATCCTCTCGCTAGACAGTGGCGCAAGTGCCAGCAGGGCTCCGACGAAATGTGACCGTTCGTCAGTACACCCTACTTGCTTGTACGTGCCTTTCGCGTCAGTCTCTACAGCAGATTTCCACCCATGTCGTTCAGGACTATCCCTATGTCGTTACGCATCTGCATCCTTGAAACCGATGTCCTGCGACCGGAGTTGATCGCGCAGTACCAGGGCTACGGCAGGATGTTCGAACAGCTCTTCTCGCGTCAGCCGATCGCCGCCGAGTTTCGTGTGTACAACGTGATGAACGGCGACTACCCCGCCGACGAGGAAGTGTTCGATGCGTACCTGGTAACCGGCAGCAAGGCCGATTCCTTTGGTACCGAGCCTTGGATCCAGACCCTGAAGGCCTACCTGCTGAAGCTGTACGAGCGTGGCGAGAAGCTGTTGGGGGTGTGTTTCGGCCACCAACTGCTGGCGTTGACCCTGGGCGGCAAGGCCGAACGCGCCGAACAGGGCTGGGGCGTGGGCATTCATCGCTATTCGCTGGCAGCCCATGCGCCGTGGATGGACCCGGAAGTGTCGGAACTGACCTTGCTGATCAGCCACCAGGACCAGGTGACCGAGTTGCCCGAGGGGGCCACGGTGATTGCCTCCAGCGACTTCTGCCCGAACGCGGCCTATCACATAGGTGACCAGGTGCTGTGCTTCCAAGGCCACCCCGAATTCGTCCATGACTACTCCCGTGCGCTGCTGGATGCGCGCCAGGAATACCTGGGGGATGAGGTGTACCACAAGGCAGTGGCGAGCCTGGCCACCGAGCACCAGGGTGATCTGGTAGGGGAATGGATGTTGCGTTTCATCCAGCACCCCATCAGCAAGCACGACGCGGCATGACGGCCGGGTGGCCGCAACGCGGCCCGGCTTTCTAAAGCCAGCCCGACTTCTTGAAGCTGGCATAGAGCCCGGTACAGCCCAAGCCGATCACTCCCAGCACCGCGAAATACCCGTAGTGCCAACCCAGCTCCGGCATGTTCTGGAAGTTCATCCCGTAGATCCCGGCAATTGCCGTAGGGAACGCCAGGATCGCCGCCCAGGCGGCGAACTTGCGCTGCACGATGCTTTGCCGCGACGACTCCAGCAACATGCCGATCTCGATGGTCTGGCTGGCTATGTCGCGGATGCCGGCCAGGTCCTCCATCTGCCGTGTCACGTGGATCTGCACATCGCGGAAATACGGGCGCATGTTCTTGTCGATGAACGGGAAGCTCAGGCGTTGCAGTTCCTCGCTCACCTCCACCATCGGTGCCACATAGCGGCGCAGGCGCAGGATGTCGCGGCGCAGGCTGTGCAGGCGGCGGATATCGTCCTCCTGCAGGGAGCCGCCGAGCACGCTCTGCTCCAGCTCTTCGATCTCGCCATGAATGGCCTCGCTGACCGGCTGGTAGTTCTCGGTGACGAAGTCGAGCAGGGCGTACAGCACGAAGTCTTCGCCGTGCTCCAGCAGCAAAGGACGCGCCTCGCAGCGCTGACGCACCAGGGCGTAGGATTTCGAGTGGCCGTTGCGGCAGGTGATGATGTAGCCGTTGCCGGCGAAGATGTGGGTTTCGATGAACTCCAGCTTGCCTTCGTGGCGCACGGGCGAGTAGGTGACGATGAACAGGGCATCGCCGAAGGTTTCCAGCTTGGGCCGGCTGTGCTTTTCCAGGGCGTCTTCGATGGCCAGCTCGTGCAGGTTGAACTGGCGCTGCAGGTTGGCCAGTTCCTCGGCGTTGGGCTCTTCCAGGCCGATCCACACGAAGTGCCCCGGCTTGCGTGCCCACTCGCTGCCTTCGTCGATGCTGATGTTGGTGACCTTTCTGCCGGCGCTGTACACCGCCGATGCCACGACTCGACCCATGGTTGTTCGCTTATTCCGGTTGGACACGACGTACAGCTTGGGCCGTAGCAGGCTCAAGAGCAACCTAGCCTTTGGCCAGTTCGCCTTCCATGCGGTCAATGCACTGCTGCATCTGCCCCCGGCACTGTTCGATCAGCGCCGGCAGGTCCTGCAGGGTCATGCCGGCAGTGGCGATCGGGGGCAGCGAGCGCACGATCACCGTGCGCCGGCGCCAGCTGTTCAGGGCCAGGCGCCCGGCGTAACGGCTGACGCACACTGGCACGATCGGCACACCGGCCTCGATTGCCATGTGGAACGCACCCTTCTTGAATGCCAGCAGGTGCTCGCCGGCATTGCGTGTACCTTCCGGGAAAATCCAGATCGAGGTGTCGTCCTGCAGCACCCGAGTGGTCTTCTGCAGGGCCTTGCGTGCCTGGTAGGCGTTCTTGCGGTCGACCAGCACGTTGCCGCCCAGCCAGAACAGCTGGCCGAACAGCGGAATCCAGCCCAGGCTCTTCTTGCCGATGGCCACGGTGCGCTGGGGCACCACCTGGCCCAGCACGAACAGGTCGAAGTTGGACTGGTGGTTGGCGACGATCACGCAGCCGGGCGGCTGGTCCCACAGCGGGCCGACTTCGGCCTTGACCTTGAGCCGCATCAGCCAGGTGGCGGGCAGGCTGTAGAGGCGGGCGAATACACGGCTGTTGTCGGGGTTGAACGGGCGGCACAGGCCAATGATCAGGCCCACGGCGCCAACCACAAGAAAATGCAGCGCCAGCAGAAGCATGCGAAGGGAGTAGAGCATGGTACGACTCACACCAGACATTCGCCGCGCAGTGTACGGGTGTGCACTGGCGGCGGCAAACCCTGGTGTGAGCCAGTGCGCTCAGCCCATATGCTGCTGGTCCAGCTCGATCGCCTTGTCCAGCGCTTCCAGCAACCCTTTGCGCACCTTCAGCTTGGTGTTCTTGTGCGCCAGCATGTTCAGCTTCTTCAACTCGCGCGCCGCCGCCAGTGCGGCCTCTTGCAATTGTTCGGCAGGCACCACCTTGTCGAGGAAGCCGGCTTCCACCGCGCCTTGCGGGTCAAACACTTCGGCATTGATCACCGCGCGGTGGAAGGCCGAACGGCGCAAGCGGTCGCGGGCCAGTTCGATACCGGCATGGTGCATGGTCATGCCGATCTGCACTTCGTTCAGGCACACTTTGTACGGGCCTTCGACGCCGATGCGATAGTCGCCGGACAGCAGCAGGAACGCGCCCTTGGCCACGGCATTGCCCGGGCAGGCGACCACCACCGGGAACGGGTGCGAGAGCAGGCGGCGGGTGAGGGTAGAGCCGGCGGTGACCAGGCTGATGGCTTGTTTCGGGCCGCTGGTCATTACCTTGAGGTCGTAGCCACCCGACAGGATGCCTGGCTGGCCGGTGATGATCACCACCGCACGTTCTTCGGTGGCGCGGTCGAGCGCGGCGTTGAACGCTGCGATGACATCTGGCGAAATGGCATTGACCTTGCCGTTGTTCAGGGTCAGGGTGGTGATGCCGTCTTCGGCGTGGTAGGTAATCAGCTCGCTCATGGCAGAGTCCTTTTGTTGGCGTGGCGACGACGTTACCCAGCGCCAGGAGCCAGGTAAAGCAGCAAGGCTGACCGGTCGGTCAGCGTTCGCCGGGGCTCAAATGCAAATGCATGAAAAAATTGAAAAAAATGCTTGCCAAAGGAAAGACCTTCTACTAAATTAGCGCGCCTCGACAGGCTGAAAGGCTTGAAGAGAAAACGGTGAAGTGTCCGAGTGGTCGAAGGAGCACGCCTGGAAAGTGTGTATACGAGAAATCGTATCAAGGGTTCAAATCCCTTCTTCACCGCCACATTCTACGAAGAGCCCCCGCGCTGAAAAGCCGGGGGCTTTTTGTTTTCCGTGAAAAATGGGGCCGCCACGCGGCCCCCCAGTCTCAGAAACTCACCGAAGCCGAAAGGCGGGCGGTTCGCGGTGCCCCCTGGAACAGGTAGTTGTCGCCCAGGTAGTCGCCCACGTCGCGCCAGTAGCGCTTGTCGAACACGTTATCGACTGTCAGCCGCAGCACCGTGTCGTACCCCCCGACCCGCAGGCGGTATCGGCTGCCGAGATCGAACACGGTGTACCCGCCAACCTCCACGTTCCCCGCTTGGCTCGCATACTTGCTGGCGCTGTAGCGTGCGCCGCCGAGCAACGCCAGGCCCGCCACCGGCAGGGCGTATTCGGCCTGCAGCGCCGCCCGCCACCTGGGCACGTTGATCGCCTGGTGGCCCTCATAGGCATCGGTACCGCTGTTCTGCACCCGCGCACGTATGGCTGCGGCGCTGGCCTGTACCTGCAGGTTCGAAGTCACCCAGCCGCTGGCGCCCAGTTCCAGGCCGGTGTTCTTCTGCTGGCCTTGCTGGACGTAGGTGTAATGGCCGGTGCCATCCGGGCGTGCATATTGATACGCCTGGCGGATCTGGAACAGCGCGGCGCTGAGGCTCAGGCCTTGCCAGTCGTGCTTGAGGCCGAGTTCCAGCTGGTGCGACGTGGTCGGCGCCAGTATTTCCGCGGCGTTGTCGGCAAACCAGGGGGCTGTGCCTCCAGCTGACAAGCCCTTGGCGTAGCTGGCATACACCGTGGTCTCCGGCTGCGGCTTGTAGATCAACGCGGCATTGGGCAGCAACTGGTACTGCCGGGTATGGCGGCCCGCCACGCCGTTTTCGTCCCAGGTCTTTTCATCCAGGCGCACTTCACGCGCGCCCAGCACGGTCTGCCATTGCTCGCTGAAGCTGATGCGGTCGCTGACGAACAGGCCGTACTGGCGGCTGTCCAGGCGGCGTTCGCTGGCGCCGACGGGTTTGTCGGACGGGGCGAGTACGGGAGTACCCGCATGGATGTTGCCGGTGCCGAGCCACTCGTTGTAGTACGGGCGCTGATCAAGGGTGCGCCGCTGCGCACTGGTGCCTACGGTCAGGTCATGCGCCACGCCGAGTGCGTCGAAACGCCCATTGAGCATTGCCTGCGCTTCATCGGTGCGGCGGGTATCGTCGGGGCTGCGGTAGTCGTAGATATCGTAGTCGCCGTTGCTGCCGAAGAACGCGCCTTCGCTCGATCCCCAGGCAAACGAACTGTAGTCATCGATCACCACCTTGCTGCGCGAGGCGCTCAAGGTTCCGGTCCAGGCCTCGTTGAGCTGGTATTCGAAGCGTCCGCCCAGGTTCAGCGAGTCGTTCTGCACCGGCTTGGCCCAATGCTGGTAGGCGAGGCGGTCGTCGGGGTCGATGCCGTGGGGCACAGTGCTACCACCGAGCAGTTGATAGCCCGGTACCGAACGTTGCTCCCGGTGCTGGTATTCAGCATCCAGCTGCAAGGTGGCATCCGGGTTGAGCTGCCAGTCAAAGGCCAGCGAGGCGAAGTCGCGCTGGCCATCGGCGTGGTCCACATACGAGCGGATGTCTTCATGGGCCAGGTTGGCGCGCAGGCCGAATTGCCGCTCGCTGCCGAACCAGCCACCCAGGTCGGTCGCCAGGTAGCGCTCGCCTTGCGCATTGGTCGATACGGTGACGCTGCGCACGTCTTCGGCGCGCTTGGTCACATAGTTGACCAGGCCGCCTGGCTCCGACACGCCGCTCTGCAACCCTGACAGGCCTTTGAGCAATTCCACCTGCTGCTTGTTTTCCAGGGCCACGTTCTGCTCGCCGGCGATGGTCTGGCCGTTGATGCGATAGCTGCTGGCCGCATTGAGTTCGAAGCCGCGGACATTGAAGTTTTCGTAGTAACCGATGGGGGCATAGCTTTCGCCCACCGAGGCATCGCTTTGCAGCACTTCGCTGAGCAGGCGTACCTGGCGGTCTTCGAGCAACTGCTGGCTGAACACGCTGACGGCGGCGGGGGTGTCGAGCAAGGGGGCGGGCTGGAAACCGCCCACTGCAGCCTCGCGTGCCTGGTAGCCATCGTTGGCATAGGTGTCGGACACCTGCACCGGGGCCAGCAGCACACTGTCGTCGGCAAGCACCTGGGGGCAATGCAGGGCCAGGCCCAGACTGAACAGGCTCAGGGGCAGGCGAGGGGGACGCGGGGGCATGCGGTGGGGCTCCTGGATGCGCACGCCTGTACCGCCTCTTCGCGGGTACAGGCATGAAAAAGGCGGCATCTTACAGCCGCCTTGTTCATAAAACGATCCGCGCCCTGCGCTATTCAGCCTTTGCCGCCCGGCCGCCTGTGCTGACGCCAGTTGTCGTCGATCTTTGACCAGGTCTTGCCATCGGTACTGGCCATGAGCTTGCGCCCGTCCTTGAAAGTGGCCAGGAAGGTGGCTTCTTCTTCCTTGCCGCCCAGCCACAGCCCGGCCAGCAGCCCCACCGGCCCGGCCACCAGGGCGCCGGCCACGCCCCAGCCCAGCGCGCTGCCCAGGCTGCGGCTGGATTCGAGGCTGGCCAACCGCAGGTCGCTGATGCGTGCCAGGGAAATCCGCTCGCCCGGGGACGGGCTGCGCGGGGTCTTGAGTGTGAGCGATCCGTTGCGATACTCGCCTTCACCTTGCAAGAAATCGCCGGATTGCACCGTGAGTCTTGTCATAACGTCGTCCTGTCAGGGAAAGGGCATTGACCAACGCTTACTGAGCGCTGCCATGACCGGCAAGTCAACGGCCAGACGACGGAGGGTAGTGCGGTAGGTTGTCGCCGTGCCTGATGGCCTTTTCGCGGGGCAAGCCCGCGAAGAACCCAGCGCGCGTTCTTCAGGCCGTCTGCAACAGCTGCCTGCGCTTGCGCTCGGCTGCCCCCCACGCCAGCAATGCCAGCGCGCCAATCACCAGCCCAGCGACCACGATGCCCAACCAGCCCTGGTACTGGAACAATTGCGTGCCCAGCAACGACCCAAGCGCCCCGCCAATGAAGTAGCAGGTGATGTAACCGGCATTCAGCCGCGTACGCGCTTCGGGGCGCAGGGCGATCACCGCATTCTGGTTGCTCACGTGCACCAGTTGCACCGCCAGGTCGAGCATCAGCACGCCCAGCAGCAGGGCCAGCAACGATTGCTCGGCAAAGCCCAGCGGTACCCAGGACAGCAGCAACACCACCAGGCCCACGGTGGTGCCCAGTGCGCCCTTGCCCCGGTCGGCCAGACGCCCGGCCCAGTTGGCGGCCAGGGCACCCGCAGCACCGGCCAGGCCAAACAGGCCGATCACTGCATCGGAATAGTGGTACGGGTCTTTTGCCAACAAGAATGCCAGCGGCGTCCAGAACAGCGCGAACAGGCTGAATGCCAGCAGGCCGAGCAGCGAGCGCAGGCGCAGCACTGGCTCTTCCACGAACAGGCGGAACACCGAGCCGATCAACGCCGGGTATTTCAGCCCGGCATGGCTGTGGTGTTGCGGCAGGCTGCGGTACAGCGCCACGGCGGTGATGGCCATCAGCGCGGCGGCCAGTACGTAGATGCTGCGCCAGCCACCCAGCTCGGCCATGAACCCGGCGGCGGTGCGCGCCAGCAGGATGCCCAGCAACAGGCCGCTCATCAGCGTGCCGACCGCGCGCCCACGCGAATGAGGCTCGCTGAGGGCTGCAGCCATGGGCACCAGAATTTGCGCCACCACCGAGAACAGCCCGGTCAGCGCCGTGCCGAGGATCAGCCACGGCAGGCTCGCTGCGCAGGCACTGATGACCAGGCCCAGGGTGGCAATCGCGGTCATCACGCTGATCAACCGCCGCTGCTCGAACAGGTCACCCAGTGGCGCCAGCAGCAGCAGGCCGGCGCCATAGCTGAGCTGCGCGGCAATGACGATGCTGCCGGCGCTGGCGGTGCTCAGGCCAAACTGTTGGGCGATGCTGTGCAGCAACGGTTGCGCATAATAGTTGCTGGCCACGGCCAGGCCAGTGGCGGTGGCCATCAGCAGGATGAGTGCGCGGCTCAGGGTGGGGTTGTGCATGTGGTTCTCGTGGCAGTTAGGGGGAGGGGCAACCTGTACCGGCCTCTTCGCGGGCTTGCCCGCTCCCACAGGATTTTCACCGGGCCGGAGCCAGTGGGGTGCCTGTGGGAGCAGGCAAGCCCGCGAAGAGGCCGGTACAGGCAACCGTTGGATCAGGCTGCAAACCCGCCATCGACAGTCAGGCTGGCCCCGGTAATGTACCCCGCCTCAGGCCCCGCCAGGTACGCTACGAAGCTGGCGATTTCGTCCGCCTCGCCATACCGCCCGATCGCCATCAGCGGGATCAGGCTTTCGGCGAATTCACCGCTGGCCGGGTTCATGTCGGTGTCCACCGGCCCGGGCTGCACGTTATTCACGGTAATGCCTTTGGGGCCCAGGTCACGGGCCATGCCACGGGTCAGGCCGACCAACGCCGACTTGCTCATGGCGTAGGGCGCACCACCGGCAAACGGCATGCGTTCGGCGTTGGTGCTGCCGATATTGATGATGCGTCCGCCCTGGCCCATGTAGCCCGCAGCCGCCTGGCTGGCGACGAACACGCTGCGCACATTCACCGCCAGCATGTGGTCGAAGTCGGCCAGGTCGAACTCGGTCACTGGCGCCACCGCCAGCACGCCGGCGTTATTGACCAGGATATCGAGCCGGCCGAAGGCCTTCACGGTGTCATCCACGGCCAGTTGTACCGCTGCTGCATCGGCGCTGTCGGCGCGCAGTGCCAGGGCTCGGCCGCCGTTCTCGGTAATTTCCCGCGCCAGTTGTTCTGCTGGCCCGGCCGAGCTCACATAGGTGAAGGCCACCTGCGCGCCTTCACGGGCCAGGCGCCGCACGATGGCTGCGCCGATACCACGGGAGCCGCCCTGTACCAGGGCCACTTTGCCTTCGAGGGTGTGTTGCTTGGACATGCTGATCTCCTGCTGGAAGCCAGGCCGGAATGCCTTGGATGGGTGCAGTATCGGCGCTTGATTACCTGCTGATAAGATGGCAATCACTATCAGCAGAGTAAACCTTTGGTTGCTAATCATGGCCATGGAGTCGTTCAACGCTTTGGAGTGTTTCATCCGCAGCGCCGAGGTCGGCAGTTTTGCCGAGGCTGCCAGGCGCCTGAGCCTCACCCCGGCTGCGGTAGGCAAGCATGTTGCCCAGCTGGAAGCGCGCCTGGGGGTGCGGTTGTTCCAGCGTAGTACCCGCAAGCTGACCCTGACCGAGGCGGGGCAGCGATTTCTGGAGGAAGTCAGTGACAGCTTCCGCACCATCCAGTACGCCGTGGCCAACCTGGCCAGCGCCGAGGGCCAGCCGGCCGGGTTGTTGCGGGTCAGCATGGGCACGGTGTTCGGGCGCTTGTACGTGCTGCCCCTGCTGGGCGAATTCCTGCGTCGTTACCCGGGCATCACCCCGGACTGGCATTTCGACAACCGCCAGGTCGACCTGATCGGGCAAGGTTTCGATGCGGCGCTTGGCGGGGGCTTCGAACTGCCGCCAGGGGTGGTGGCGCGCAAGTTGACCCCGGCGCACCGGGTGCTGGTAGCGGCGCCGGCTTATCTGGCCCGCCATGCACCGGTCACGGAGCCACAGGCGCTGCAGCGGCATGACGGTATTCTGATCCGCTCGCCGCAGACCGGGCGCGTGCGCTCGTGGCCGTTGACCAGCCGCTGGCAGGAGCAGCAGCCCTTGGCGTTGCGTCAGGCGATGACCATGAGCGATTCGGACGCGGCTTGTGCGGTGGCCGAACAAGCGCTGGGGATTGCCCTGGTGAGCCTGCCGTTTGCGGTACCGTACCTGGAGAGTGGACGGCTGCGGCGGGTGCTGCCGGACTGGTATGTGGACGATGGGCATATCAGCCTGTATTTCGCCGAGCACAAGCTGTTGCCGGGCAAGACCCGGGCGTTTGTCGATTTTGTGGTGGAGCAGTTTGCACAACAGGGCCTGGCGGGGCGGTTCGATGCCTTGCAGGCGCTTTGAAGGTACTGCGCGGCTGCCAGGCTTGATGCGCTCCTGCAGCGGCCGCATTGGCCGCGCCAGAGTGAGGGGTAGATGTCAGGCGACATCGACAATCAACAGCGTCTGCGACCCCAGCCCCACCTCATCGTCCACGTTCTTGCCGATCAACTGCTGCCCCAGCGGCGATCGCGAGGTTATCACTGTGACCAGCGCATCTCCCTCGCCAATCTTCAATCCTGCCGCCTCGGGCCCGAGGAACAGACGCTGCTGCCTGCCGTCTTCATCCTCCAGTGTCACCAGGTTGCTCATCTGCACCCCGCGTGCCGGGTCATAATCGCGCAGCAGCAATTGCTGGTAGGTCTGTAGCGCCGTGCGAATTTCCGCGCTGCGGCGGGCCTGGCCGGTAGCCAGGTACGAGGCCTCCAGGCCCAGGGTGTCGTACTTGTTTTCGGCGATGTTCTCCTCGGCGGTGGCCGCTTCATACGCGGTCTGTGCCGCGCGGGTCAGCACGTCCAGGTCACGCTCGAGGGTGGCGACGATCTGCGCCAGCAGGCGGGGCTTGTCCATGGTCAGTAACAGAACTCCAGCACGTTGGCCTGGCTTTTGTCAGTGGGCGCGTTGCGGTTCTGCTGCAACCAGAACTGGCACTTGGGGCTGTTCAGGTTGCGCGGGTTGCTCTGGGCGGCTTCGACAGCCTGTTGCTGCTCCTGCTTGTGCAGGATGTTTTTGTAGCGCTCGAACATCTCGGTCTGGGCATCCGCCGCCGGGGTTGGCGGTGCCACTGGCCGGGCAACACCGGGTGCCACCGCCTGGGCCAATGGCTGCACCTGCTCTGGCCACCGCTGCAGGGCCAGCCACAGGCTGGCGGCGATAGCCATGGCGCCCAGCCACAGGCCCAGGGCAACGCACAGGATCAATGGTAACGGCTTGAGGGTGATCTTCAGTTCACGGTGGCGGGGCATGGTACTGTCCTGGCAGGGTGGTTCGGGGGGCATTGTCGCATGCGTCCGGGCATTTTTCCGCGCCGGTGCTTTTGTCGGCGACAATTTATCCGCAGAATTCGCGGTTTTTCCGTTGGGCGAGGGCGGGGCACATGAAAGCCACCTGGGACATCTTCTGCACCATTGTCGACAATTACGGCGATATCGGCGTGACCTGGCGCCTGGCCCGCCAGTTGGTGGCCGAACATGGCCTGGCGGTGCGCCTGTGGGTGGACGACCTGCGTGCGTTCGTGCGCCTGTGCCCGGGTGCCGATGCCACACTCGACCAACAGTGGCAGCAGGGCGTGGAGATACGCCACTGGCCAGCCGACTGGCAGTCGGTGGCAAGCGCCGACGTTGTCATCGGAGCCTTCGGCTGCCGCCTGCCAGCGGGCTATATCGAAGCGCTGGCCGCGCGACCGTCACCGGCGCTATGGCTGAACCTGGAATACCTCAGTGCCGAAGATTGGGTGGACGGTTGCCACGGCTTGCCGTCGCCGCAAGGCAACGGGTTGCGCACGGTGTTCTTCTTCCCCGGCTTTACCGCCGGCACCGGCGGCCTGCTGCGCGAGGCCCCCTTGCTGGCGCGCCGCGCCGCCTTCGAGGCCGACCCGGCGCAGCGCACTGCGTTTCTCGCCGGGCTCGGCGTACAGGTACAGGACAATGCGCGGCTGATCTCGCTGTTCGCCTACGAGAACCCGCACCTGGGTGGCTGGCTGGAGGCCCTGGCCGAAGGTACCCGGCCCAGCCACCTGCTGGTGCCGGAAGGGCGCATCCTCGGCGACCTCTGTGCCTGGCTGGGCGAGCCCACGCTGTCGCTGGGGGCGGTACGCCAGCGTGGTGCGCTGACCGTGCAGGTGCTGCCTTTCGTCAGCCAGGACGATTACGATCGCCTGCTCTGGTGCTGCGACTTCAACGCCGTGCGCGGCGAGGATTCGTTCGTGCGTGCGCAGTGGGCGGGGCGGCCACTGCTGTGGCACATCTACGTGCAGGAAGAGAATGCACACTGGGAAAAACTCGAAGCGTTCCTGGCGCTTTATCGCCAGGGCCTGTCGGATGCTGCCGGCGAAGCCCTGGTCGATCTGTGGCGCGCCTGGAACCTCGACAGCCGCACGCCGCGCGACATGCGCGCCGCCTGGGGCGAGCTACTCACGCACTGGGACGAGCTGCAGGCGCATGCCCGCCACTGGTGTGCCAAACAGGCCGCTCAGCCGGACCTTGCCATGACGCTGGTACAGTTTTACCGAAATTGGCTATGATACGCGGCCTCGATTTTTATAAATCCATCCAGATTCGGATACTGCGTAATGAAAACTGGTAAAGAACTGAAACCCGGCACCGTACTGCGGATCGACAACGACCCGTGGCTGGTACAGAAAGCCGAATTCACCAAGTCGGGTCGCAACAGCGCGATCATGAAGACCAAGCTGAAGAACCTGCTGACCGGCTACAAGACTGAAACCGTCTACTTCGCCGACGACAAGCTGGACGACGTGATCCTCGACCGCAAGGAAGTGACCCTGTCCTTCATCAGCGGTGACGCGTACACCTTCATGGACACCACCGACTACACCATGTACGAGCTGAACGCCGAAGACATCGACGCCGTTCTGCCGTACATCGAAGAAGGCATGCAGGACGTCTGCGCCCTGACCATGTACGAAGAGAAAGTGGTATCGGTCGAACTGCCGACCACCATCAGCCGCCAGGTTACCTACACCGAGAACGCTGCTCGCGGCGACACTTCGGGCAAGGTCATGAAGCCTGCCAAGCTGGCCAACGGTACTGAAGTCCAGGTTGCCGACTTCATCGAGATCGACGAGTGGATCGATATCGACACCCGCGATGGCTCCTTCAAGGGCCGTTCCAAGAAGTAATTCTTCTTGTGAAACGCAAAAAAACCCGGCCTTGGCCGGGTTTTTTTGTATCTGGATCGTTAACTGCCACACGCTCCTACAGGGAGCCTCAGACGGTCACATGCAACCGTACATCCACGTTCCCGCGGGTGGCGTTCGAGTATGGGCACACCTTGTGCGCCTTTTCCACCAGCCCTTCGGCCTCGGCCTGGGCCAGGCCCGGCAGGTTGATGTGCAGGTCGATGTCCAGGCCGAACCCGCCCGGGATCTGGCCGATGCCCACCTTCGCGGTAATCGAGGCCTCTGCCGGCAGGGCTTTCTTTTCTTGCCCGGCCACGAACTTCAAGGCACCAATGAAGCACGCCGAGTAACCGGCGGCGAACAGTTGCTCGGGGTTGGTGCCGTCACCACCCGCGCCACCCAGTTCCCTGGGGGTGCTGAGCTTGACTTCCAGCTTGCCGTCGCTGGAGCGGGACTTGCCGTCGCGCCCGCCGGTGGAGGTAGCTTCTGCGATGTACAGCGGAGTGACCTTTTGCATCTTGAGCCTCGCTAACGTGTTGTGCGCTTCCGTCTGGGGAAGGGCGCGGGTTGGTGTGGGATTTAAATTAGCGCGCAATTAGTTAGTGCGCAAGATATTTTTTTGCCGTTCGTCCGAACGACCATCCCCAGCCCGGTTGTCAGAGGTTCTTCTGCAGGTTCTCGCGCAATGTCAGCAGGTCGGCCTGCAGCTGCTGCAGCTGTTCCAGGCTGCGGCCACTGGCCTTGAGGATGCACTGCGGCACTTCCCTGGCCCGCTGTTGCAGGGCGCGGCCTTTGTCGGTCAGTTGCACCAGCACCACCCGTTCGTCTTCGCGGCTGCGGTTGCGCTGCAGCAAGCCTTCGCTTTCCAGGCGCTTGAGCAGCGGGGTCAGCGAGCCGGGGTCGGTAAGCAGATGCTGGCTGATTTCGCCCACGGTCAGGCCATCGCGCTCCCACAGCACGAGCATGGCCAGGTACTGCGGGTAGGTCAGGCCCAGGGCCTGCAGCAGCGGTTTGTAGACCTTGGTCATCAGCAACGAGGTGGAGTGCAGGGCGAAACAGACCTGGTTTTCCAGCAGCAGCTCGTCACAGGAGGCTTGGGTGTCGGCGTTCATGCAGGTCCTTGAAAGGTCATCAATGGGTAAGTCTGGCACGCTGATCATTAGTGCGCTTGATACTCGTGCAGTTCACTGCGCAAAGCCAGGTCCCAAGGTGGAATCGGGCTGAAGCGGCTCTTGAGAAATTCGAGCAGCAAACGGCTGCGAGAGTTCGTTTCGTGTTCCAGGCGTAGCGCGTAGATACCGCTGGTTTCGGCTTCCGGCAAGCCGCCATCGCAAAATAGTGGTACCAGCTCGCCGCGCAGCAGGTATTCGCTGATCAACCAGGTGGGCAGGTGGGCGATGCCCAGGCCGGCGAGAGCCCCGAACAGCAGGGTCTCGGCGTTGTTCGCGGCCATGCGCATGCGCGCCGGGCGGTACAGGCGGGTTTGCCCGGCGACGTTGAAACGCCAGGCAAAGGGGGGCGCCAGGCCGTCCCAGTCCAGGCCATCGTGCTCGGGCAGTTCGCTGGGGCAGGTGGGTATGCCGCGGCTGGCCAGGTAGGCGGGGCTGGCGCAGGCAATACGCACCATGTAGGCCAGTGGCGTGGCAACCAGCCGGGTATCGGCCAGGGGACCGGCGCGCAGCACCAGGTCGACTTCACCGAGGTGACTGCCATGCAGGTCGACGAAGCTGTCGATCAGGCGCAGTTGCACGTCCAGGCCCGGGTAGGCCACCAGGAAGTCGGCAATCGCCGGCGCCAGGTGGCGGCGGCCGAATGCGGCGGGGGCATCGATGCGGATCAGGCCCTCGGGCGCATTGCTCAGCGACACCGCTTCGGCGCGGGCCAGGCGCAGTTCTTCGATGATGCGCCTGGCCCGTTCGGCAAACGCGTGGCCCGCAGGCGTGGCGCGTACGGCGTGGGTGCTGCGGGTGAACAGGCGGCTGCCGACGGCGTTTTCCAGATTGTCGATGCGCCGGGCTACGGCAGACGGGGTCAGCGGATGACGGCGTGCGGCAGCAGAAAAGCTGCCGGTTTCCAGCACATCGAGGAACAGGCTCAGCTGGTCGGTCAGGGTATCAGGGCTCATGGTTGCCTTGCTTATGCGGATAACGCACAGCCATTGTGCGCTGCTGTGCGTTTCCCCGCCAGCCCGCAGTGGTTAGCATGCTTGCATCGTGTGTACAGGCAGAGAGGCCCTGATGATCGAGTGGGTGTTGTATATCGTGCTGGGTGCTGCCCTGGGGACCATGGGTGGCCTGTTTGGCATTGGTGGTGGGTTGATCGCCATTCCGGCGCTGGGCGTGCTGTTTGGCCTGGACCAGCAACTGGCCCAGGGGACGGCGCTGGTGATGGTGGTACCCAACGTGCTGCTGGCACTGTGGCGCTATCACCAGCGTAACCGTATCGAATTGCGCCACGCGGTGCCGTTGTCGCTGTGCAGCTTCGTGTTCGCCTGGCTGGGGTCGATCTGGGCGGTGGGGTTGGATGCGCATTCCATGCGTCTGGGCTTTGTCGGTTTTCTGGTCGCCCTGGCGGTGTGGAACGTGGCGCGGATGTTCATGAAAGTTGCGCCGCCGAGCGCCGAGCTGCGTCACCCCTGGCCATGGCTGGGCGTGCTGGGCAGCTTCGCCGGCACCATGGGTGGCTTGTTCGGCGTGGGCGGGGCGGTGGTGGCCACGCCGATCCTGACCAGTGTGTTCGGCACGACCCAGGTGGTCGCGCAAGGGTTGTCGCTGGCCCTGGCGGCGCCGAGCACCTTGGTGACCTTGCTCACCTATGGGATGCACCACAGCGTCGACTGGGGCGTGGGTATCCCGTTGGCGGTGGGCGGCCTGCTCAGCATCAGCTGGGGCGTGAAGTTGGCCCATGCGTTGCCGGAGAAGGCGCTGCGGACGATGTTCTGCGTATTTCTGGTGGTGTGTGCGGTGATGCTTGGATTCGAGCTTTGAGGGCTTGGGGCCGCTTTGCGTCGCTATCGCGACGCAAGGCCGCTCCGGCAGCAGCCCCGGTTCACTTGAACCCTTCGACGATGTAATCGGCCATGCAATCGGTGATCGGCGACGCGCTCTGCGTGCTGCGCACCAGCATCACATTGGCCACCGGCAACTGCGGCAACCCTTCGCTCTCGCCCAGGATGCGCAGGTTCCCGCCAATCAGGCTCTGCAACTGAGCGGTTACCGCCAGCCCGGCCGTGACGATGGCAAAAATCGCCGCCAGGCTCGGGCTGGTGTAGGCGATGCGGTAATCGATGCCCTGGGCTTCCAGGGCATTGCAGGTCCACGCCCGGCAGAAGCAGTCACTGTTGAACAACGCCAGCGGGATCGGCCGTTGCTCCTGTGGACAGAAACCTTCGGCGGCGGCCCATACCAGACGTTCCTGGCGCAACAGCTGGCCAATCTCGTTGCCCGGCTCGCGGGTAACGATGGTCAGGTCCAGGTCCTGGCGCAGCATCAGTTGTTTGGACGACTCGCAATGCACCTCTACCTGTACCAGCGGGTAGGCCTGGGCAAAGCTCGACAAGATGGTCGGCAGGAAGCGCATGGCGTAGTCGTCCGGCGTGCCGATACGGACCATCCCGACCATGTGTGGCATGCGCAGGGTATTGAACACTTCGCCGTGCAGCTTGAGGATACGCCGGGCATACCCCAGCAGCACCTGGCCTTCGGCGGTCAGCCGCACCTGGCGACCGTCGCGCTCGAACAGCTGGCGTTGCAGGATGTCTTCTTCCAGGCGTTTCATCTGCATGCTTACCGCCGACTGGGTGCGGTTGACCACCTCGCCGGCCCGGGTGAAGCCACCTTGCTCGGCGATGGCGACAAAGGTGCGCAATACGTCGGCGTCGAGGCTCTGGTACTGGGTCATTGCATCAATCTCCGAGATGCATGGCATCAGAAACATTCGTTGGATTGATCTTATGCCTGACAGCAGACTGGAGCCATCAACACGGAGGGCTTCACGATGAAAGGTCATGTCAGCAGCATCCAGCAACCTGCCTTTTCCCTGAACCACCTGTGGCCTGCGGCCGTACACCAGATGGCGCGGTGGCTGCAGCTATACCGTCAGCGCCAGCAGCTGGCCAGCCTCAGCGATGCGACCCTGCACGACCTGGGGCTGAGCCGGGCCGACATCCAGCAAGAGGCCGAGCGGCATTTCTGGGATGATCCGCTGCGTAAATGAGCCAGGTCGTCTGCGCTACTCACTGGCCGTTTCGCGGGTTCACCCGCTCCCGCAGGATGCCGACAGCCTTCAAGAGCTGTACTGCACCTGTGGCGGCGGGCGCACCCGCGAATGCTTCTAGCGTCGCACCTGCTTGAGGGTTTCGGCGATCAGGAACGCCAGCTCCAGCGACTGGTCGGCATTCATCCGCGGGTCGCAGTGGGTGTGGTAGCGGTCCGACAACGCATCTTCGGTAATCGGCCGGGCACCGCCGATGCATTCGGTCACGTTCTGCCCGGTCATCTCGATGTGGATGCCGCCGGCATGGCTGCCCTCGGCCTGGTGCACCTGGAAGAACTGCTTCACCTCATCGAGGATCTGCGCGAAATCGCGGGTCTTGTAGCCACTGCTGGCCTTGATGGTATTGCCGTGCATCGGGTCGGAACTCCACAGCACCTTGCGCCCCTCACGCTCGACCGTGCGGATCAGCCCCGGCAGGTGGTCGCCGACCTTGCCGGCACCCATGCGCACGATCAGGTTCAGGCGCCCGGGGTCGTTGGCCGGGTTCAGCGTGTCGATCAGGCGAATCAGCTCTTCGGGGTTCATGCTGGGGCCAACCTTGACCCCGATGGGGTTGTGCACGCCGCGCAGGAACTCCACATGGGCACCGTCCAGCTGGCGGGTGCGGTCGCCAATCCACAGCATGTGGGCCGAACAGTCGTAGTAGTCGCCGGTCAGGCTGTCCTGGCGCACGAACGCTTCTTCGTAGTTCAGCAGCAGTGCTTCGTGGGCGGTGAAGAAGCTGGTTTCGCGCAGTTGCGGCGCACTGTCCAGGCCGCAGGCGCGCATGAACGCCAGGGTTTCATCGATGCGGTTGGCCAGCTGGTGGTACTTGTCCGCCAGCGCCGAGTTGGCGATGAAGTCCAGGTTCCATTTGTGCACCTGGTGCAGGTCGGCAAACCCGCCCTGGGCGAAGGCCCGCAGCAGGTTGAGGCTGGCGGTGGCCTGGTGGTAGGCCTGCAGCAGGCGTTCCGGGTCGGGGATGCGGCTCTTGGCGTCGAAACCGATGCCGTTGACAATGTCGCCGCGGTAGGCCGGCAGGGTGATGTCGCCGATGGTTTCATCGCCCGAGGAGCGTGGCTTGGCGAACTGTCCGGCCATGCGCCCGACCTTCACCACCGGGCAGCCGGCAGCGAAGGTCATGACGATGGCCATCTGCAGCAGCACCTTGAAGGTGTCGCGGATTTTCGCCGCCGAGAACTCGGCGAAGCTCTCGGCGCAATCGCCGCCCTGCAGCAGGAAGGCGCGGCCTTCGGTGACTTCGGCAAATTGCCGGCGCAGCTCGCGCGCTTCGCCCGCGAACACCAGCGGCGGATAGCTGGCCAAGGTCTGTTCGACCTTCAGCAGGTGCGCGGCGTCGGGGTAGGTCGGTTGCTGCTGGATCGGCAGGGCGCGCCAGCTGTCAGGGCTCCACGGTTGGTTCATCTCGGGCTCGATCTGGTCGGTTGTAGGCTATGGGCCATGGTAACAGTTGGCGCTGTGCTTGTTGCATCAAGGGTGTTGGCGGACAATGCGCGTTTTTGCGCGGGATGGGTGGTGAACATGACGACGGAACGGCAAGAGCGGCTACTGGCACGGGTGGAAGATGCCTTTGGCGTCATCAGCGTGTATGAAGTCGACGACTACCGCTTTCTGGAGTTTGGCGATGCGATCGAGCAGAGCTGCGTGTTCACCGCCGACCCCAGCTGGCTGGAGTACGACTATACCCGCGCCATGCTGGTTGGGGCGTTGTGCCATGCGCAGCCGGAAAGCGCGCTGTTTCTCGGCCTGGGCGCCGGCACGCTGACCCAGGCGTGCATGAAGTTCCTGCCGCTGGACGACATCGAGGCCATCGAGCTGCGCCCGGATGTGCCGCGCCTGGCCATGGAATACCTAGGCCTGGACGACGACCCGCGTTTGTATGTACGCATCGGTGATGCCCTGGAGCTGCTACCCACGGCGGAAAAGGCCGACCTGCTGTTCGTCGACCTGTACACCGACCACGGGCCGGGGGTAGGGCACCTGGCGTGGAATTTCCTGGAAAGCTGCCAGCAGCAGCTCAACCCCGGCGGCTGGCTGGTGATCAACCAGTGGGCCACCGACGACGGCAAGCCGCTGGGCGCGGCGTTGCTGCGCGGGTTGTACCACCGGCATTACTGGGAGCTGCCGGTGAAGGAGGGCAATGTGATCCTGCTGGTGCCGGCGGACCTGGAGCAGACGCTGGACCTGGATGGGCTGAAAGCCCGGGCCGAGGCGCTGGCGCCGCGCCTGGGGTACAGCCTCGAGGGGCTGATCCGCGAGATTCGCCCGGCTACCTGAGTTGGCTTCTTCGCGGGCACGCCCGCTCCCACAGGAATATCATTGTGCTCAAGGGCGGTGAGTATCCTGTGGGAGCGGGCGTGCCCGCGAAACAGACGACGCGGTATCGCAGACAGGAATCGTTTCAGCCGCACATTGCTGATGGCCCGACACTGGCCAGGCACCCTGAAAATATTCCTCACGTCTTTGCACCATTTCGGGTATAGTACGCGCCGGTCTTTTAGCGGACCGCAAAATCAGGTGGTGCAAACCCTCCGAGTCCAGCTTCGGCTGCACGTCCGCTAGGCGGACTTTCCCAAGTTTTCTTTTTCAATCGTTTTCGCAAATCCCCGCCGCCAAAGCTGCCTGGGTGACCTGTCGGTCTTTCATGGCTTGTGCAGCTTTGGAGCATGGGTCTTTGCGGATGCACCTAGAGGCAGACCCATGACCCAGGAAACCGGCGGCTTCGCCGCTCTCGATCTCAATCCGAACATTGTTGCTGCCGTTCTGGCGACCGGCTACGAAGAGCCGTCCGCCATTCAGCAACAATCGATCCCGATCATCCTCGCCGGTCACGACATGATCGGCCAGGCGCAGACGGGCACCGGCAAGACCGCTGCCTTCGCCCTGCCGATCCTCAACAAGATCGATGTGAGCAAGCGCGAACCGCAAGCCCTGATCCTGGCGCCAACCCGTGAGTTGGCGCTGCAAGTTGCTACCGCTTTCGAAACCTACGCCAAGCAGATGCCGGGCGTGAACGTGGTCGCCGTCTATGGTGGTGCCCCGATGGGCCCACAACTGCGTGCGATCCGCAATGGCGCGCAAATCGTCGTGGCCACTCCGGGCCGCCTGTGCGACCACCTGCGCCGTGACGAAAAGGTGCTGTCCACCGTGCAGTACCTGGTCCTGGACGAAGCCGACGAGATGCTCAAGCTGGGCTTCATGGACGACCTCGAAGTGATCTTCGATGCCATCCCGGCCAGCCGCCAGACCGTGCTGTTCTCCGCTACCCTGCCGTCGTCGATCCGCTCGATCGCCGAGCGTCACCTGCGCGAGCCCAAGCACGTCAAGATCCAGAGCAAGACCCAGACCGTCACCGCGATCGAGCAGGCCCACCTGATGGTCCACGCCGACCAGAAGATCCCGGCTGTGCTGCGTCTGCTGGAAGTGGAAGAGTTCGACGCGCTGATCGCCTTCGTGCGTACCAAGCAAGCCACCCTGGACCTGGCCGCCGCGCTGGAAGCCAAGGGCTACAAGGCTGCTGCGCTGAACGGCGACATCGCCCAGAACCAGCGTGAGCGTGTCATCGACTCGCTCAAGGATGGCCGCCTGGACATCGTCGTCGCCACCGACGTTGCCGCCCGTGGCCTGGACGTACCGCGCATCACCCACGTGTTCAACGTCGACATGCCGTACGACCCGGAGTCCTACGTGCACCGTATCGGCCGTACCGGCCGCGCCGGTCGCGATGGCCGTGCACTGCTGCTGGTGACTCCGCGTGAGCGCCGCATGCTGCAGGTCATCGAGCGTGTTACCGGGCAGAAGGTGGCCGAAGCGCGCCTGCCGAATGCCCAGGCCGTGCTGGATGCCCGCATCAAGAAGCTGACTTCGAGCCTGGCGCCGTTGGTAGCCGAAGCCGAAGCCACCCATGGCGAGCTGTTCGACCGCCTGACCAACGACCTGGGTTGCAGCGCGCGTGCCCTGGCTGCCGCCCTGCTGCGCAAGGCCACCAATGGCCAGGCGCTGGACCTGGCTGCAGTCGAGCGTGAGCAACCGCTGGTGCCAAGCTTCACCCCGCGTGAGCGCAGCGCTGAGCGTGGTGAGCGTGGCGAACGTCCGGAGCGTGGTGACCGTGAGCGCCGTGCGCCGATGCCGCTGGCCGAAGGCCGTGTGCGTTGCCGTACCGCCCTGGGTGCCCGTGATGGTATCGCTGCCAAGAACCTGCTCGGCGCGATCCTCAACGAGGGTGGCCTGGCCCGTGACGCCATCGGCCGCATCCAGGTGCGCGACAGCTTCAGCCTGGTCGAGCTGCCGGAAGACGGCCTGGAGAAGCTGCTGTCCAAGCTCAAGGACACCCGCGTGGCTGGCAAGCAGCTGAAGCTGCGTCGCTACCGCGAGGATTGATCCTGGCGCAATGAAAAAATCCCCGGCCTAGGTCGGGGATTTTTTTGCCTGTACCATCTTGGGGCTGTTTTGCAGACCTTGTGTCGCGAAGGGGCGCAGCGCGCTCCCGGCGTACTTCAGTCGAACCGATAAATGTCCATTCCCAGGGCCCCCAGGGTGAACCCCTGGTGCACCACCGCAAATTTGCCCCCCGCCCCAAGGGCAAAGAACAGCGGCAGGAAGTGCTCATCGCTGGGATGGTTGCGCACCGCATTCGGCGCTTGCTGCCGGTAGTCCAGCAGCGCTGCCTGGTCATCCACTTGCAGCTTTTCCACTACCCAATCCCTGAACACTCGCGCCCAAGGCTCGATCACTTCCGGCCCGGCGTGCCAGTCCAGTTCGCCCAGGCTGTGGGTAATGCTGCCCGAGCCGATCAGCAGTACGCCCTGGTCACGCAGGCTCGCCAGCGCCTGGCCCACCTTGAGTTGCAATGCCGGCCCCAAATGGCTGGGCAGCGAAACCTGCACCACAGGGATGCTTGCATCCGGGTACATCAGCGACAGCGGTACCCAGGCGCCGTGGTCGAACGGGCGTTGCGGGTCCAGCCGGGCCGGCAACCCGGCAGCGGTCAGCAGGGCGCAGGCCTGTCCGGCAAGGGCGGGCTCTCCCGGTGCCGGGTATTGCACGGCATACAGGGCCTGTGGGAAACCGTAGAAGTCATGCCACGTCTCGGGCCGTTCACTGCCGGTCACCAGCAGTTCGCGGCTTTCCCAGTGCGCCGATACCACCACGATCGCTTTCGGCCGCGCCAGGCTGTTGGCCAGCCCGGCCAATGCCGGCCCGCTGGCCCCGGGTTGCAGGGCGAGCATGGGGGAACCATGGGAAATGAACAGGCTGGGCAGCATGGCGGGGTCCTGGTGGTTAAGATGTATTCATCTTCGAACACCTACACATCGAAATCCAAACCAAGTTTTACTGGTAAATCATCTAAAAATCGGGAGTGATCATGGAGCCAGCGTTCTGGCAGCAGCGGTGGGCCGACAACCAGATCGGTTTTCATCAGGCGCAGGTGAACCCCTACCTGCAAAAGTATTGGTCACAGCTGCAGCGGCTGCCGGGTAGTCGCGTGCTGGTGCCGCTGTGCGGCAAGAGCCTGGACCTGGCCTGGCTGGCTGGGCAGGGGTATCGCGTGTTGGGCGTAGAGTTGTCGCGGCAAGCGGTGGAGGCATTCTTCCGTGAGCATGGGCTTGAAGCCGAGGTGCAACAGCGCGGGGTTTTCGAAGTTTGGCGCAGTGGTGACGTTGAGCTCTGGTGTGGGGATTTCTTTGCGTTGAAGGTCGAGGATATTGGCGATTGCGCGGGGCTGTATGACCGGGCGGCGTTGATTGCCTTGCCGCCGCAGATGCGTGTGGCTTACATGCAGCTGTTGTCGGGCTTGCTGCCGGCGGGTTGCCAGGGGTTGGTGGTGACTCTGGATTATGACCAGGCTTTGCTGGGCGGGCCGCCGTTTTCGGTGGGGGATGAGGAGCTGAGGCAGGGATTTGCCGGATGGCAGGTGGATGAGCTGGAGGCTGTGGAGGTGATTGAAGAAAGCCCGAAGTTTTCGCAGGCCGGGGTATCGAGTTTGTTGGAGCGGGTTTATCGGGTCAGCCGCTGACAGGTGTGTAGCCTGCACCGGCCCTTTCGCGGGTGAACCCGCTCCCACAGGTACTGCACAATCCTCAAGGTGTGTGGTGAACCTGTAGGAGCGGGTTTACCCGCGAAGAGGCCGGCACAGGTGTACAAAAAAAGGGCGACCGCAGTCGCCCTTTTGTTTTACCGGTTGGATCAACCGCGACGGCGCAGGGCCTCGATGCGGTCTTCCAGCGGCGGGTGGCTCATCAGCAGGCCAGCCAGGCCGTGCTTGAGGCCGCCATTGATGCCGAAAGCCTTCAAGGTATCAGGCATGTGCACTGGCAGGCCTTGCTCCACGCGCAGGCGTTGCAGGGCGCCGATCATCGCTGCAGTACCGGCCAGCTGTGCACCGGCTTCGTCGGCGCGGTATTCGCGGCGGCGCGAGAACCACATCACGATCATGCTGGCCAGGATGCCGAGGACCAGTTCGGCAACGATGGTCGCCACGTAATAGGCGATGCCCTGGCCTTCTTCGTTCTTGAAGATGACCTTGTCGACGAAGTTGCCAATGATGCGTGCGAAGAACATCACGAAGGTGTTGACCACGCCTTGAACCAGCGCCAGGGTGACCATGTCGCCGTTCGCCACGTGGCCGATCTCGTGGGCCAGTACCGCGCGTACCTCATCGGGCGAGAAGCGCTCCAGCAAGCCCTGCGACACCGCGACCAGCGCGTCGTTGCGGTTCCAGCCGGTGGCGAAGGCGTTGGCCTCGTAGGCTGGGAAAATGCCCACCTCGGGCATCTTGATCCCGGCCTCGCGGGACAGCTCCTCGACCGTTTGCAACAACCACTGCTCGTGGCGGGTGCGCGGCTGGCTGATGATCTGGGTGCCGGTGGTCATCTTCGCCATCCACTTGGAGATGAACAGCGAGACGAGGGAGCCGGCAAAGCCGAACACGGCGCAGAACACCAGCAGGCTGCTGAGGTTCAGGTCGACCCCGTTGGCGGCAATGAACCCGTTGAAACCGAACAGGCTCAGGGTAATGCTTGCAACCAGCACCACCGCAAGGTTGGTGGCTACAAACAACAGAATGCGCATCATGGTTGTTACGTTCTCCTGACGGATGAGTTGTCGCTTACTGCGGGGTATATAAGGTGCCGGCCGTGCTGATTCAATCGGGTGACTATTTCAAACTGTGTACGGCGGAGTATGGCAGAGGATGGCAGGGGGGCTGTGGGATAGAGCGTTGCAGGATGTAAGAAGCGGCTCATGCCTTGAAATCTCCGGCGG